>JBARUP010000054.1:0-2750 GCA_049645805.1 Nodosilinea sp. | reverse complement strand
TGAGGGAATGGTGGAGCTAGCTAGGCTCGGCTTCGGCTGTAGAGGAGTCACCATCGCCGCCGCCGAGTAGCTCCTTAAGAAATGGCATGACGTAGGAGATCGGCCTGCGGGTTTCGACAGTGACTCTAACCGTTGTGGTCATGCCCGGGGACATGACCTGTTTAGGGCCTAGGGGAGAGGCAGACCAGCGCAAACCGCTATCATTTTCGGAATTTTCGTCGCGTTCTAGGCGGGCAAAGACGGCGATGTGCGGCCCCTGGCCCATAATGCCGGGGAGAATATCGGGGTTACCAACTAGGCGAGCGGCTCCGGCCTGGGTAACCGGAAAGCTCGATACGCGCTCGACAGTGCCAACAATACCGCCGTACTCCTCACGCTTGACGGTAGTGGGAGTAACCTGGAGCGCCATGCCCTCAGTAATTTTCATCCCGTCGCTGACGGGCAAAAAGGCGACGCTGGTAAGCTGGTCTTCGCCTTCGGCATGGGTAGCCACTAGGCTCACGCCCACGCCCGGATCTAAACGCTGGCCTGGCTGAGCCATGATTTCGACCACCTGACCGCCGTAGTTGCTGGTGATTTTGCCGTCGCGGGCGAGCTGCTGCTGAAGCTGGGCAATGGTGCGCTCGGTTGTCTGAATTTCTTTTTGACGGACGGTACCGCTGGCCATGTCCTGCTCACCCTGGGCTGCGGCTGTAGCCTGTAGCTCCTGGAGCTGGGCCTGAAGCTCAGAAATTTGGGTCTGGTTGCTGAGATAGCTCTGCTGGGCCTCGGTATCCTGCACGTCTAGGGCTTCTAGCTCTGCCTGTAGCTGGTTGAGCTGGGTTTGAGCTTCTTGGTAGGTCAGCTGCGCTTCTAGCACCTGTTCTTTTGACATAGCTCCTTTGTCTTCCAGGCTTTGCCAGTTCTCCCACCGCTGCTGGTAGGTTTCTAGCATGGCGGTTTGGGTAGCAATCTGCTGATTTAAGGCCTGCCGCTGCGACGTCAGCGATTCTACTGCGCGGGTTCTCAAGACCGGCGTCAGGGTTTGCAGCGATCGCAGCTCCTGCTCTAGGGTGCGGCGCTGCTGAGCGATCGCCACGACATCTAGAGCTTTGCGCTGCTGCTGCTGCTGCTGGGCTACAGTATCCTGCTGCTGAAGCTGAGTCAGCTGCTGCTGAGCTAGCTCTAGCTGAGTTTTCAGTTCTGACTGATCAATGGTGGCGATCACATCGCCGACCTTAATGATCTGGCTCTCGCTCACCTCAATGGAGGCAATCTGTCCAGAGCTGTCAGACTGAACCGTCACCATGTCGCTGGGGTAGATTAACAGTCCTTGCCCCGTCACCGTGGTTGGAATTTGTCCAAACAGGCTCCAGGCGGTTCCGGCTGTGACCAGCGATCCGAGTGCCGCTAGCGATAGCCAGCGCTTGGGGCTAACCACCTGGATGAGCTGGTCGAGCTGCTCGGGGGAGGCGCTGCGCTCCAGCGCCTCTTTGCGAAAAAGTTTTTGGTTGGGGGAGGTTACCACTGCGCGTCTCCTGGTTGCTGAGTGTGTAGTCGCTTAACCAGCCAGTCAAAGCGGGCTTCGGCCAGGGCCATGCGCTCTACAAACTGGCTATCGAGTTCGGCATCGGCGGTTAGCAGGTCCAGCTTTTGCAGCATCACCCGCTGTTTATTAGCCAGCAAAATCGCCAGCAGCCGGTAGAGGCGGGCCGCAAAGTCGGGGGCGTAGAGCAGTCTGGCGGTGAGTCGCCAGTGGGGAATGGTCAGCAGCTGGGACTCCCGCAGCGCGATCGCGCTGAACGAAGCCGGAGCCGGGTCTAAAAGCGCCGTTTCGCCAATCAGGTCGCCCCGCGAAAGCCGGGCAAACTCCTGCTCGCTGCGCTCGGGGTCGGGGGCAAAGGCCTGGGCCACCAGCGGCGTCGGCGTTTCGGTAGCCTGTAGACCCACGGCTCCTTCGAGCAGCACGTGCAGCGCATCCACCGGCTGCCCGCAAGATAAGACCACCGTGCCCGGCTTGACTGCTTCTACCTGCCCCACCGCCGCCAGCCAGTCCAGGTCACTGTCCATCAGCTCGGCAAACACGGTAGAGGCTTCCTTGAGCTGAAGCTGGCTGAGCAGCCCTAGGCTGTAGCCTAGCTGCGCCGCCCACTGGGTCAGCTGCTGCCGCAGCAGCAGGGCCACTACCCGGTACAAGCGGGCGGCAAACTCGGCGTCGCTCTGGAGCTTTTGGGCGATCGCCGCTGCCGGTACCGCTAGAACCTTAGAGTCGGTTAGGGCTCCCACCGTGGCCTGGGGCAGATAGCCCTCCACCGGCAGCGCTCCGGCTAAATCGCCGGTTGTCAGCCGCAGCAGCTCTTTGGCTCCGCCCTGGCTCTGCATTAGTACGGTAAGCTGGCCGTCTAGTACGACATAGAGACAGTCGGCGGCACAATTGGGAGATACCAGAATGGTGTTGGCCTCAGCGGTTTGGATGTTACCCGTCTGCCGTAGCCAGCTCACATCCTCGCGGTGGAGTTCTCGCAGTAGTGTAGACATGTAGCACCTGCATAGTTAAGAAATGAGTTTTGCGGACAGCGATCGCAGCTTTTTAGCAGGGGTTTGAGCTAGCCAAACCCCTGCCGACTACCGACCAAAAAGTCGTGACAAGCCAGCAAAAACCGCAAAGATTTCGTTCATCGACTCAAACCCTAGGCCCACGATTTGAAACGTCCCAGAAGACGTATTGGACGTGGTGAGGGAAGACGAGCCGCCCCCGCAGCCGCAGCCGC
>JBARUP010000053.1:0-2771 GCA_049645805.1 Nodosilinea sp. | reverse complement strand
GGCCGGGATCGATCGCACCATCAAAATCCTCCACGCTCTTGGCTACGCCGACTCCAACGACTGGAGCGAGCCCATCCCCGTGCCCCCTAGCGGCATCGAGTCAGGGTTGTCGGGCGGAGTCGTTCGCGCAGCGTCCCTAGAGGGGATGACGTGGATGGCCATCCTCACCAGAACTGTCCTTTTGGACTAAGCCGCATCCCTCAAAGGGGCCGGGTTCCTACTGCTGTTGCCTAAACTTTGGTTAAAAGCAAAGGTGCCCGGCCCCCAACGCGCGAGACTGGTTGACTTGCGCCACCTTAACAGGGGTTAAGCTTGAACCTTAAACCTTTCCGGGGCTAAACCTGTTCATGACCTATTTCCCTTACAGTAGCGAAAAAAGGCATCGCAGATTAGAACGCCCGCACATTCTGCCCCTGCTCAAGAGGCTCCTATGACAATCCCACCAAACTGCCCTACGGTCGATATCGAAGACGATCGCACTGGCCTTAGCGTGGATACTCTGCGCCGCGCCCTGGCCGACAACCTGTTCTATATTCAGGGCAAGTGGCCCGAGGTGGCTAGCCGCAACGATTTCTACCTGGCCTTGGCCTATACGGTGCGCGATCGCATGATGCAGCGCTGGCTAAGCTCTAGGCGCAACTACCACCTCAAGCCCGAGGTGCGGGTGGTCACCTACCTGTCAGCGGAGTTTTTGCTGGGGCCACACCTGAGCCGCAACCTGCTCAACCTGAATATCCAGGCCCCGGTCAAGCAGGCCGTTGAAGAATCGGGCCTCAACTTTGAAGAGCTGATGGCTCAGGAAGAAGAACCCGGCCTGGGCAACGGTGGCCTAGGTCGCCTCGCCGCCTGCTATATGGAGTCGCTAGCCACCCTGCAAATTCCAGCAATCGGCTACGGCATTCGCTACGAGTTCGGAATTTTTGATCAAGACATTCGCGACGGCTGGCAGGTTGAAATTACCGACAAGTGGCTCCAGTACGGCAATCCCTGGGAAATCGCTCATCCTGAATATGCCGTGGTGGTGGGCTTTGGCGGCTACTCTGAAGGCTACACCGACTCTGACGGATGCTATCGCAAGCGCTGGATTCCCGGCAAGCAGGTGAAGGGTATTCCCCACGACACCCCCATTCCGGGGTATAGAGTCAACACCATCAACACCCTGCGCCTGTGGAAAGCCGAGGCGGTCGAGTCTTTTGATTTTCAGTCGTTCAATACTGGCGACTACTACGGCGCGGTCAATAGCAAAGTCACCTCCGAGAATATCTCCAAGGTGCTCTATCCCAACGACGAGCTGTTTCAGGGTAAACAGCTGCGCCTAGAGCAGCAGTTCTTCTTCGTTTCCTGCGCCCTGCAGGATATGATTCGCCTTCACCTGACCTCGGGTCGCCAGCTCAATAGCTTCCACGAAAAGTTTGCCGCCCAGCTCAACGATACTCACCCCGCTGTCGGCGTCGCCGAGCTGATGCGTCTGCTGGTCGATGAGCACGGCATCAGCTGGGATGAAGCCTGGAGCATTACCCAAAATACCTTTGCCTATACCAACCACACCCTGCTGCCCGAAGCGCTGGAGAAATGGCCGATTTCGCTATTTGGCAGTCTGCTGCCCCGCCACCTAGAAATTATCTTTGAAATTAACCAGCGGTTTATGGAGCAGGTGCGGGTGCAAACCCTAAACGACCCGGCCAAGCTCGCCAGCCTGTCGCTGATTGATGAGTCTGGGGAGCGCTACGTGCGCATGGCTAACCTAGCCAGCCTGGGCAGTCATGCCATCAACGGGGTTGCCGCTCTGCACAGCCAGCTGCTGAAGCAGACCACCCTCAAAGATTTTCACGAGCTGTTTCCCGGCAAGATTCGCAACGTCACCAACGGCGTCACTCCCCGCCGCTGGATTGCCCTCAGCAACCCCCGCCTAGCCGCCCTCTATACCGAGAAGATTGGCGACAGCTGGCTTCACAACCTAGAAGATCTGCGGCAGCTCGAAAGGTATGCCGACGACCCTAGTTTTCGCCAATACTGGCGGCAGATCAAGCGCGACATTAAGCAGGATTTGGCGACCTATATTCACCGCCGCACCGGCATTGCGGTCAGCCCCGACTCGCTGTTTGACGTTCAGGTCAAGCGCATTCACGAGTACAAGCGTCAGCACCTCAACGTGCTTCACATCATTGCCCTGTACGAGCGGCTGAAGCAGGACCCCAACCTGGATATTGCCCCTCGCACCTTTATCTTTGGCGGCAAGGCGGCTCCTAGTTATTACATGGCCAAGCTGATGATTAAGTTCATCACCGCCGTGGGCAGCGTGGTCAATAATGACCCGGTGATTGGCGATCGCCTCAAGGTGGTGTTTCTGCCCGACTATAACGTCACCTTTGGCCAGCGGGTGTATCCTGCCGCCGATCTCTCCGAGCAAATTTCCACTGCTGGTAAAGAGGCCTCTGGCACCGGCAACATGAAGTTTTCGATGAACGGTGCGCTCACCATTGGTACCCTTGACGGAGCCAACGTCGAAATTTACGAGCTAGTGGGTGACGAAAACTTCTTTTTGTTTGGCCTTACTGCCCCCGAGGTCGCGGCCCTCAGGGCTAGTGGCTATAGCCCCTGGGACTACTACAACAGTAATCCTCAGCTCAAAGCAGTAATCGACTTGGTTAGCAGTGGCTTCTTTGCCAAAGGCGATCGCGAGCTGTTCAAGCCTCTCATCGACAACCTGCTCCACAGCGACCCCTACCTGCTGCTGGCCGACTACCAGGCCTACGTTGAGGCCCAAGACC
>JBARUP010000052.1:0-5314 GCA_049645805.1 Nodosilinea sp. | reverse complement strand
GTCCTGGTCTAGGGTCAAGGTCGGCCAAAATTTGAATACGGACATCGCGCTTGGTAATCAGGCCGGGACGATCGCCAAAGGTGGCAAAGACGCAATCGCTCAGCCCAATCAGCGGCAGGTCACCGGGCTCAAAAGAGTATGCCTGCCGCTGAAGCACCACTACGCTGAGGCTAGCATCTGACGCGATCGCTGAGGGGTCAACCTCGCGCACCCGCTCGTCATCACCACCTAGGTTTTCGCCCACCCACATTCGGTAGGAGTAGGGCAGCTCCAGATCAAGCACTAGCCGACCCAGGGCCGCTGGCGTATGCGTAGGGTCGGTGAGCACTGCAATCAGCCGATCTCCCCGATGCAGGGCGGCAGCTAGCTCCTCGGTAGAGCGACCGTGGGCGCTGACCAGCGTTGCTTCCTGCCAGGGCAGCTTAAGACGGCTAAACGCTAGCTGCACCGAACTCAAGTGGGGGTGAAAGGTAAGACTCTGGGCAGGCAGGCGCTGGAGCAGCAGCCGCCCCAGGCCAAAAAACAGGGGGTCGCCCGAGGTCAGCACCACGGCAATACCCATGCCGGTCTCAAGCCACCAATGCAGACGATTGAGGGCGGCTTCAAGGTCACCTAGAGGCCAGCGCTCGGCATCGACATCGGCGAAGTAGCCAAGATGGCGAGGGCTGCCCACCAGCACCGCAGCCTGATCAATCAGCTCCTGGGCGGCAGGAGCCAGACCCGCCCGCCCGTCGAGCCCTACACCCACCACCTGAATGGGGGTCATATCCGCTGCTCCCAGGCCAGCACGAGCAGGGCGTTGAGGATGGCTGCCGCCACTGCTGAGCCCCCTTTGCGCCCGTCAACCCGAATCTGCGGTACCGGCGTTTGGGCCAGCCGCTGCTTTGAGGCCTCTACCGCCACAAAGCCTACGGGCGCGCCAATTACTAGCGCTGGCTGAGCTTTGCCGAGGCCGATGCGATCGCACAGCGCCATAAGTGCCGTAGGCGCGTTGCCAACCACTACCAGCGCCTCAGGGTACTGGTCTAAGCACCGCAGCAGCCCAGTTTCGGTGCGGGTGCGCCCGGCTTCCGCTGGTTCTCCCGCCGTTACCGCCGTCAGCAGAGGATTCTGAAACGTGCGCTCGATCATCCCTACTACCCCCTGGCGCACCATCGTCACATCGACGATGACTGGTCCACCCTGGGTGATGTGCCGGAGAGCCGCCGCGATCGCGCCCTCGCTGAACACCACCAGTTCTTTAAACTCAAAATCAGCGGTACTGTGAATGGCTCGTCTCACCACTGCATACTCTGCTGGGGCAAATCTGTGGGATCCAAACTCCTGATCTATCAACGCAAAGCTCTCCTCTAGAATAGAGTTTTGCACCAGCTTTGCCATAGAGAAAGTCTGCTCTTAAAAAACGTTCCGCCGCAGGACGTTCTATCATCCCACTTCTTCACCCATTCCAGCGACTCCCCCCACAACCACATATTCTATGCCCGCGTATTACTTCTGGGGCGACGACGACTATGCCCTCCAAACAGCTGTTCACAGTCTGCGCCAGCGCACCCTTGACGAGACCTGGGCTAGCTTCAACTATGACGTGATGCCCTCTGATGCCGCCAGTGGCCCGGCCCAGGCGCTGAATCAGGCGATGACACCACCCTTTGGACAGGGGCAGCGGCTGGTGTGGCTGCAAAATACGAGTCTAGGCCAGCGCTGCCCGGAGACTACCCTAGCTGAGTTTGAGCGCACTCTGCCTCAGCTACCCAGTACTGCGGTGCTGCTGCTGACCAGCGTCGCTAAGCCCGACGGACGGGCCAAGTTCACTAAACTCTTCAAGAGCTGGGGAGAGATTCGTGAGTTCGCCACCATCCCTCCCTGGAAGACCGACCAAATTCGCCAGCAGGTGGTCAACGTGGCCCAGGCGCGACAGCTATCTCTAGAGTCGGCTACCGTCGACCTAGTGGCGGAGGCAGTGGGCAACGACACTCGTCAGCTCCACCTAGAGCTAGAAAAGCTGGCTCTCTACTGGGGCAACAATCCACAGCCGATTCCCCCGGCGGCAGCAGCACTGTTGACGGTCTCGACCCAGACTAGCCTTAAGCTAGCTCAGGCAGTTAAGCAGGGCGATACCGCCGCTGCTCTAGCCCTAGTCAATGACCTGCTCAACCGCAATGAGCCGGCCCTGCGCATTGTAGCCACGCTGGTAAGCCAGTTCCGGCTGTGGCTGTGGCTAAAGGTGCTGATCCAGGCCGGGGTACACAACGACGCCGAGATCGCCGCTGCCGCTGAGGTGGCCAATCCTAAGCGAATCTACTTTCTGAAACAGGAGGTGCGATCGCTGAGTTTAGTGCAGTTGCAGCACAGTCTGCCTTTGCTACTAGAATTAGAGTCTGATTTAAAGCAGGGTCGAGATGAGCGCGCTACTTTACACACGAAAGTTATAGAACTCTGCCAGCGATTGCGCTCTGGGGTAACCATCTGAGGTCTGGAACTAGTATGGATACTGCCCCGTCTGGGCAGGAATATGCCAAACCATGCTGAGGCCCGCCCCTCTAGCGCTCAACCGTTAGGCAGACTACAGCCATCGGAGCACGGTTGTTGGAGCACGGAGCCATTCTGGTCAACACCAGTACAGGAGAAAAATCTATTTAATGATCAACAAATTTTTTCACCATTTACCGATCGCAAATCCAGGCCGCAGCGCCATCATTGCTGCTGCTATGGCCAGTTTCGGCCTGCTGGCGGGGACCGGCGAACTGACAACGACGATGGGCAGCATTCCTGTAGGAGCCGCTCTGGCTCAAGACAGCGTCGTGTCCTCAGAAGAAGTGATAGGATACGCCACTTCAGTGCTGGAGATGGACATTCACCGCACCGAGGCTCTGAGCGAGATTAGAACGCTGCTGACCGGCACCGGCCAAGAGCTCAACACCATTGATATGAGCTGCCCCGGCACCGCAACGCTAAATCAGCTGCCCCGCAATCTGCGCGGCAGCGTGCGCACAATTGTGGTTGACTACTGTAACAAGGCCAGCGATATCGTGGAAGCCAACGGACTGACAGTGCGGCGCTTCAATACAATCACGGCCGCCCACCCTCAAGACCCAGACCTGTCGGGGCAAATTCGCTCGGCGATGATTGAGCTTCAGCAACAGCCTTCCAACGGTGATACTCAGTAAATGCAATTCATTGATCAAACCGAGGTTGAGGTGATCGCGGGCGACGGTGGTGATGGTATCGTGGCGTTTCGGCGCGAGAAGTACGTACCGACTGGCGGGCCAGCGGGGGGGAACGGTGGCCCCGGCGGCTCAGTCTATCTCAAGGCTACGCCACAGCTTCAAACTCTGCTTGATTTCCGCTACGCCCACCGGTTTAAGGCCCCGAGTGGTCAGCGAGGCGGCCCCAAAAACATGACCGGGGCCGCCGGAGCCGATCTTTATCTAGAAGTGCCCTGCGGTACAGCTGTGTACGATACCAGTACCGATGCACTGCTGGGCGATTTGGTAACCGCAGGTCAGGTGCTCTGTGTAGCCCAGGGAGGCAAGGGAGGGTTAGGCAACCGCCACTTTCTCAGCAACCGCAACCGGGCACCAGAACATGCTCTGCCCGGCCTGCCTGGTGAAGAGCGTCGCCTGCGTCTGGAGCTTAAACTGCTGGCCGAGGTAGGCATTGTGGGTCTACCCAACGCTGGCAAGTCAACGCTGATTGCAGCGCTATCGGCGGCTCGCCCTAAAATCGCCGACTATCCGTTCACCACCTTGATCCCTAACTTGGGAGTAGTGCGCCGTCCCACGGGTGACGGCACGGTCTTTGCCGATATCCCCGGCCTGATTGAGGGCGCGCATCAGGGGCTGGGGCTGGGGCACGAGTTTTTGCGCCATATTGAGCGCACTCGACTACTGCTGCACGTTGTTGACGCCACCGCCGAGCACCCGGTCGACAACTTTCACACGATTCAGCAGGAGCTAGAGGCCTATGGCCGCGACCTCAGCGATCGCCCCCAGGTGCTGGCCCTTAACAAAATCGATGCCCTTACCCCTGAGACTGTAGCCGATCTAGTTAGCCAGTTTGAGCCGCTGGTGCCGGGGCCTGTCTACAGTATTTCGGCAGTGGCCGGTACGGGGCTGGGGCCAATGTTACAGCAGATCTGGACTCTGCTCGACCAAATGGCACCCGATCGGGTAGTAGAAGAGTCCACTCCTGAGCTGCCTCGGCCTCTAGCCTAGATTGCCTAAACATCTCTACGATTCTGGTACCGGCAGCGGCGAAAGCCCCTGGCAGATGGTGCTGCCGGTAGTCGCCGTCGCAGTATGCCCAGCGCCCTAGCCTTAGAGCAGGTGAGGTTTATGCAAACTTAACCAGAATTCGATGTTTCCTTAAGCTTAGTTCGAGATTATGACCTAGTGGTGTAGACCTTAGGGTGCTACCGGGCTAGGCAGGAGCCACATTAGTCATGCTCCACCCCCGGTTACCCCTAACAGCGGCGATCGCTAGCGCTTTAAATGCCCACGTTGTTGTCTAGGCCAGTAGCTCCGCCGTGCAACAAGTATCTCCTGCCCTCCCTCGGCTCTCGGGTGCACAAGAATGCATTCTAGTCATTGACGACGAAGATCTCATTCGTGAAACCGTAGCCATGGCGCTCAGCGAGCAGGGCTATCAGGTGATTACAGCCGAGACGGGCCAGCGGGCTCTAGAGCTGATTTTTCCTGCCGACCGGGGAAGCATTGAGCTGAAGCTAGATTTGGCCATTGTTGACCTGATGCTGCCCGGAGTCAACGGGCTGGATATCTGCCGTCTGATTCGCCATCACAACCTGGATATTCCTATCTTGATCTTGAGCGCCAGGGGGTCTGAGATGGATCGAGTGGTGGGTTTAGAGGTGGGCGCAGACGACTATCTGCCCAAACCCTTCGGCATGCGAGAGCTTATTGCCCGCTGCCGGGCTCTCCTGCGGCGGCAGCAATGGTCGATGGAAAAGCCTGACAACGCCGTTTTAACCTACAGAGATATCGCGCTGTGCAGCGCTGAGTTTAGGGTGACCATAGCGGGCCAGGAACTCGCCCTATCGCCTAAGGAGTTTCGTATTCTAGAGCTGTTTATGCAAAGCCCCAGCCGAGTTTGGTCGCGCGAAGAGTTGATTCAGGCGATTTGGGGTACAGATTTTGTCGGCGATCGCAAAACAGTCGATGTGCACATTCGCTGGCTGCGGGAAAAGATTGAAACCGACCCGGCTAACCCACAGTACGTGACGACGCTGCGCGGGTTTGGGTATCGGTTTGGTTAGGGACGTGGGGAGTAGGTTAGGTGAATCAGAGGGTATACGGAT
>JBARUP010000051.1:0-4970 GCA_049645805.1 Nodosilinea sp. | reverse complement strand
CCGCAACCTACACGGTCTTATATTTGATTGGGTCTTCCTACTTATCACCTAAGGTAAAATCCTCTCTTATGTCTATCTCCAAGTCTCTTTTTGCCCGCAGGCTGAGGGTTTCATACTTAGCTGGTATCTCAATCAAAATCTATTCTTCCTTTTTTTGTAGCCTGTCTAAAGGCTTTCCAAAGCCTCTTTTCTCAAAAGCTGAACTATCTTTAAGTTATGCAAATTATTGCCTTCAGAATAGTTTTTATTCATTGTTAGCAACTGACTATTCTTGTAGTTCACACCCCAGAGCCTTTGCTTAGTTAGGAGTTGAGTAATCCTAGCTACAAAACCCTTGGGAGGGCTTTGCTATGTTTAGCAAATAAATTTTGCTGTTTATGACGAAACCCAGTGGGCTCTGTCGCTATACAGATCATTGAAGGAAATCCCCATCTGCGATCGCTTTTAGGCTGGCATCTTCAGCAGGCGGGCTACAGAGTTTTTCAGTCGTCAGACATCATTCGCACCCGCGACGTCTTTCAGAGTCGCCAGCCTGACCTAGTGATCTTAGACTCACAACTGCCGGACGGTGACGGCGTAGAGCTGTGCAAGTGGCTGCATAGTCAGGGGCAGCCGCTAATTATGATTCTCTCTGCCTGCAATACCGAAACAGATATTGTCACCGGGCTGCGAGCCGGGGCCGATGACTACCTGACTAAACCCTTCGGCATGCAGGAATTTCTGGCTCGCGTTGAGGCGCTAACTCGACGTGTACGGCTCATGAGCGCCCCAGCGTCTCTAACCTACGGCGATCTAAATATTGATCTCGTGCAGCGACGGGTCAACTTTCGCGGCGACTATATCGATCTAACGCCTCAGGAGTTTAGCCTGCTTTATGTACTGACTCAGGCAGCTGGTTCACCTCTAAGCCGTACTGACCTCCTGCGCCGTGCCTGGCCCGACGCTATCGATAATCCCAGAACCGTCGATACTCATATTCTTTCTCTCCGCAAAAAAATTGAGATCGATCCGAGACAGCCCAATATCATTCAGACGGTGCGTAACGTAGGCTATCGCTTTAACGTTGAGCGTATTTCCGCCGAGACTAATGGCCACAGCCTGCGGGTTGGCCCTACGTTAGCCTCGTCGCCGCTTTAAGGCCTCCCACACGAGCAAGACTAGATTGAGCCTGCCGCTGTGGAGCGGATTGGCTACCTTGGCCGTGCCAATCTACTCCGAACATGCTTAGAGCCTTATGTTCTTGCCTTAAGTGCGCCAGCTAGGTCAGTGGGGTATGGCAGGTTTTGGTGAATTAAACTATAATTCGTATTGCACCTGTCGTCGGCCTGCTTACCACTGTGTTTACCACCCTCCCTCCCGCCACTACACTACCCACCCACGACCTGTTTGAAGCTATTGAGGTGCTCAAGCGAGAGCTCAATGCGGTTGTTCTGGCTCACTATTATCAAGAGGCCGATATTCAGGATGCCGCTGACTACATTGGTGATTCGCTAGGGTTGTCCCGCCGGGCTGCGGCTACCAACGCCGATGTAATTGTCTTTGCGGGAGTGCACTTTATGGCCGAAACCGCTAAAATTCTCAACCCTGGTAAACAAGTACTGCTGCCTGACCTCAACGCGGGCTGTTCCCTCGCTGATAGCTGTCCCCCAGATGCCTTTGCAGTCTTTAAGGCTGCCCATCCTAATCACCTAGTGATTTCTTACATTAATTGCACAGCGGCCATCAAAGCCATGAGCGATATCATCTGCACCAGTTCCAACGCGGTCAGCATTGTGCAGAATTTGCCCCCTGACCAGAAAATTATCTTTGCCCCCGATCGCAACCTAGGCCGCTACGTCATGCAGCAGACCGGTCGGGATATGGTGTTGTGGCAGGGTAGCTGCATAGTTCATGAAACCTTTTCCGAGAAAAAGCTGGTGCAGCTACAGAGCGCCCATCCCCAGGCAGAAGTAATCGCCCACCCCGAGTGTGAGGCGGCAGTGCTGCGTCACGCCGACTTCATCGGCTCAACTACAGCTCTCCTCAGCTACGCTCAGCAGAGTGCACAGCCGAAGTTCATTGTGGTTACCGAGCCCGGCATTATCCACCAGATGCAAAAGCAAGCCCCAGATAAGGTATTTATTCCAGCCCCCCCAGCAGCAGCCTGCGCGTGTAATGAATGTCCCCATATGAGGCTTAACACGCTCGAAAAGCTCTACTTAGCGATGAAAAACCGCCAGCCTGAGATTGTTCTCAAGCCAGAGCTACAGCGGCAGGCTCTCAAACCGATTCAGCGCATGCTAGAGCTAAGTATCTAGTGTTCTTCTACAAAGGTCTTAATCTCTGCCGTCAACTGCTCAATTAGGTTGTTGCTGTCCACAGCGGGCTGGCCGCTTTCTTGCCCAACCCGCTCAACTACTTCATCAGGAAGATCGAGTAACGAAACTAAACGGCTGTAAGCGTCCGCCTCTTCTTGGTTAATGACGTCTTCCCCCGGGGCACGAGCACTAGCGCTAATCACCTGGCGGCCTAGCTTGAGCACCAGCTCGCGCTCTGCCGGGTTAGTGAGCTTGGGTACCAATTCTTCGAGGGGCAGGTTCTGCATCAAGTAGTCGCGCAGTTCGTCCCGTAGAGCGGCTTGCTGACC
Organism: Nodosilinea sp.; assembly: GCA_049645805.1. GTDB lineage: Bacteria > Cyanobacteriota > Cyanobacteriia > Phormidesmidales > Phormidesmidaceae > Nodosilinea. The sequence continues at coordinate 2,344 of JBARUP010000051.1, read as the reverse complement.
GGTGTTGATGGCAAAAAGGCGGCTAAACTGCTCTAGCATGACCCCAACCTCTTCGTCGGCAAGATGGCCATCGCTCCAGGCCATGGTAGATACAATGCGAAGCAGAGTCATTTGGCTGGGGCTAATGGAAGGGGGGGGGGGTGTCTGTAGTGGCATGGCAGGCTCTGGAGTAATAAACCACGTCGGGTAGCTAATGTTGACAAACTACCACGGAGATTCAGAAGGGCTGGCTAACTTTAGCAATCTCTACAAAATTGGGGAATCTTAGCCAAAAGCCTCTATAGCCGCCTGGCTAGCTGGGAAAGCTGGTGAGTGTTGTTGAACCGCAGCACCGATCGCGTCATATCCTCCATAAGCCAGCCCTTTTCAGCTAGCTTCGCGATAATTTTATCGGTTTCGTCTGCCGTAATGTCAGCCAGATCGGCAAGGTCTTTACGCGGAATATTGAGCAGCTCGACGCCGTTTTCTACCGGCTCACCGTAGGCTTCTTGGATAGTAATTAAGGTATTGGCTAGCTTCACGGCGGGCGGGTGGTGGCGCAGCTGAAAGCGTAGGTTGGTCTGGCGCAGCCGCTGTACCATGAGCTGTAACAGTCGGTGATGCAGCTGAGGATCCTTAAACAGCGTTTGAATAAACTGCTGGGCCGACAAGCTCATCAGCTTAACAGCCGTCATCGCCACTACATCGGTGGATCGAGGCGACTCATCTAAAATGGCCATTTCACCAAAAAAGTCGCCTTTGCCCAGCACCGCCAGGGTGATAGAACTATCTTCAGCATGACGGCGCACCTTTACCCAGCCGTCGGTGATGAAGTAAACAGCATTGCCCCAAGCATCTTCCATCACCACAGCCCGGTCGGCGGGGTAGTCGTGGTGCGTTGCTACAGTGATTAGCCAGTCAAGGGTTGCAGGGCTAGCCGCATGGAATAGAGGATAGAGTTCGCTCAGCGTATCGGCTTGCATAGAGGTGTCACGCAGGACGGATTGAGGCGGGCTAGCAATGAGTATCTTTCCATGGTACCTAGAAACTTGAATTGAACTGTACTACGAACGCTACGTAGATAAGCCAACGGCTGCGACAATCTCGTTTAAGGGCAATCGCAGCGCTTCTATATAGCTAGGCCAGCCTACGAGAATAGGCTGCTGGTGAGTTAGCGTTTGAGGGTCAATGTCGGATCCTGAAAATCGGATAGGCTGTCCCCTCAAATCACAGCAGACCAGTCCAGCCTCCTGTGCCAAGGCTAGGGGGCCAGTAGTATCCCAAAGTTTAACCCGTCCGTTGAGGTAGATATAGATTCCGGCCTCACCCATAATCACCGCTAGCACCTTGAGGCCAAAGCTGCCAAGGGTAAGAAACTGAGCGCCAGGAAAACGCTGGGCGATCGCCGCTCCAAACCGCCGCTCATCCTTATCACCAATCACTATTGACCAGTGCTCAGGGTTAAAGAGAGGTTCCTGGGGGATTAGAGGTGCCGAAGGGCCGCCGTTTGTCTGCTCAAACAAACCCCAGCCGGGACCACCCCAAACCAAACGTCGCCCAACCGGGGCGTAGATCCAGCCGGCTTGAGGCCTGTCTTCTACGACTCTACCAGCCATCACTGCATAGTGATCTCGGCCCTGAATAAAATCATCGGTGCCGTCAATGGGGTCGATAAACCAAAGCGGGCGATCGCCCTTGGTAGTCTCTCCTGAACCAGCAGCCCGCTGAAACTGTTCGATAGTAGATCGATTTTCTTCGGTAATGATGCCATCGTCCGGAAAGATAGTCTGCATCCCGGCCAGCAGCTTCTGGTCTAACAACCGATCAACAGTAGTTACATAGTCGTCGACCCCTTTCTCGAACACCTGAAACGACTGACGAGACTGCTGACCGGCATAGTCACCACAGGCAACCAGCAGCTGGTGCAGGGCCAACAGATTAGAAGGACTGATAAAGGACATACTTGGCTAAACCATATGACCTAGACTCAGGGGCAATAACGCTAACGCCAGTGTAGTCTGGTACTGCGGTAGAGCACCACTAAAAATTGCGCATAAAAAATGGGATGGCTAGCTGATGCTAGCCATCCCACCTTAGGGAACGCGATACAGGCTTACTGAAGCACTAGCTTGACGTTGGCGTTCTGCAAGCCAGGACGCTTAACTTCAGCTAGGGTCTTGTTGACCGCGTACTTCTGGTTGATGGAGTTGATCAGCTCAGTTTGGTTGTGCTTTTTGGCCACACCCCAAAGGTCAGCAATCAGATCAAAGGAGCCATCGGCGTTACGAGACCAGCCCAGATCGTATTCACCATCTAGAGTAGCAACAAGGTCAGCGCGAACACGCTGGCCGTTGTAACCACGTAC
>JBARUP010000050.1:0-6745 GCA_049645805.1 Nodosilinea sp. | reverse complement strand
GGGGCGATATCTGGAACCCGGTGGTGGCGGGGACTAACTTCGGGGCGATGTTGGTGGTGCCCACCCAGAGCATCGCGGGCAGTGCCCATAAGGTCTTGACTGGGGAAGAACGGGTCGGGCAGCCCATCGAAACGCGTCCTTACACTCGCGCTGTGAAGGTCGGGGAGTAGCGATGCTGTTCTGGCGAATCAGAACCCGGTACCTGCTGGCCCTGGCGGCGTTGTTCGTCGGGATCGCGTTTTTAGACCTGAAGCAGCCGGGCCGGGGGCAGTTCTACAACCCGGTCTATGGGGTGAGGTCTTGGTTCAACACCCACCAGCCTGCGGCGTGGCAGCTGGTGACCAGGGTGCAGGGCAACGATGCTCGTCTGCATGCCTGTGTGGCGGTGGCTCCTGATCCGGTTGCCCTCGATGCCACCAAGGCGGAGCTGCGCAGGGCGCTGGTGGGGGAGTCAGAATCTGTGGCGCTGGAGTGGTTGGGGCAGCCTGCCTGCACCTTGGGTAACGGGATCTATCGCTGGGCCTTGGACAACGGCTTGGCCCTCGATGTGACGGTGACGGAGGGGGAGGTGACCCACAGTGAACTCAACCGTTAAACACTACAAACCCCACTGGTCGGAGCTGCCGCCGACCTGGCGCTACGTCATCGGGACGGCGATGCAGGCGGGCGAGCTGGTGCTCAAGCTGGGCTGCGTGGGGGCGATCGCCACCTCAGTGTGGGTGATGGTCGATCAGGAGACGAATGAAACCTGGGGGGCACGGTTCAGGAAAGTCAGCGCGGTCGCGGAGGCGGTGACTGGGTTCTATGACGATGACTTTAAGGCCCTGATCAGCAAGGGCGATGTGATTGCGGGCTACACCGTCAACTCGGGCTTTGGCCTGCGGATGCATCCCATCCACAATGAGATGCGGATACATTCGGGCATTGACCTGCCGACGCCGGAGGGGGTGGCAATTCATGCGATCGGCTATGCGGGGGATCGGGTGTCGGTGCGCTGCTGGAGCGACCCGAAGGGCTATGGCACGGTGGCGGATATGACCAGCAGTGCCTTTCCTGAGATCACCTTTAGGGCGGCTCACTTGTCCCACTGCAAGGGGGGTGAGCACCGAGCCGGGGCGGTGGTAGCGAAGACGGGTAACACCGGCGGCAGCACGGGCGCTCACCTGCATTGGGAGCAGCTACAAGGCGGTGTAGCCCAGGCTCCGCAGAAGGGCTATCTGGTCTGGGCGCTGAATGGTCGCAAACCCAATGAGCGGCTGGGGGATACGATTGCGCTCTACCGGGCGATTATTGCCAAGGAGTCGGGCGGTGACCACACCGCCGTCAACCCTGACACGGGGGCATTGGGCCTGGGGCAGGTGATGCCGCAGAATCTCAACTGTTCCTGGGACGGCAAACCTAAGAGCAACTGCGGCTGGGATTACGATGTGCTGGGTCGCGATGTGTCGCCCCAAGAGTTTTTGCAGAATCCCGATATTCAGCAGCAGATCGTGGGGGCCAAACTGGAAAGTGCCCTACAGCGCCAAATTCAAGCGGGCCACGATATGAATACTGCTGTTAAGCGGGTGGCGGCGGAGTGGTATTCGGGCAATCCTGAGCTGGCCCACGATACGCGCCCCCAGGCGGGCTATGAGTCCATCAAGAGCTATGCCGACAGTGCGGCGGAGAAGGTCCACCGGCTCCGGCAGGAGAACCTGGAGAAGTAGGCCCTCGCCCAGGATGGTGCCCTTGTCAGTGATTTCGCAACCTGAATCAGGCGCAAAAGCCAAGCGGGATACTCTTAATTATTTTCAATACGATATATTAGCTTTGAATAATGTGGAGAGTCCAACGAATCCAGTTCTTGACCGGGTTACAGCCCAGGCTCAGCAAAAACAGAGGGGCTACGGGTGCGAGAGTTTCCGATCGCATTTTCCGAGTCCTTCCGTGGGAATGGATGATTACACACTGCAGGAGATCGCATGGGGGAAGTAGGAACGATGTGCAATCTGGTGTACTGGAAGGACGAAGTGTCGGGCGCTCTGGCTCCCGTCGTTGAAAAATTCTTGCTCACTGAAGAGCACTTGGACGGTACCGAACGGGCAACGCTAGCGGAATACCTTCGCAGCTGGGCCTATGGGCCTTTCGCCGGGGGGAGCAAACTAGAGCTTCTCCAATCCACGTTTACCGAGCTGGTGGCCCAGGGCGATCGGAACAGCATCGAACAATGGTACCGCCAGGCGCTTGACCTAGGAATCGAACCGTTTTAGGCCAACCCAAAAGCCCGCCTGAATCCAACCAGGGCAGGCTTTTGGGCGAAAATGAATTCCCAAAAAATACTTCATTTTTATATTAATCCGATGTATTATTAATTATTGGCGAGGCACACCACGGTCACTCCAAATGAACGTGAAGATCCTAACCATGCAAACCGAACGCACGGGCTGGCATCCCGAGTACAGAAGTCGCCGGGTCTTTGAAATCAAGGGAAGCCCAAAAGAAAAATGGGTGTGTGGTGAGTGTGAGTGTGATCGCTTTGTCTTCGGGGCGAGCCTATTCCAGGCTTACTGCCACCAATGCACCGCCCTAGTCCAATCACCAGAGTTGAAATCATGACCGCGATATATCAAGACAAACTCAACCCCGCGTTCTCCAGGCGCTGGGAAGGCTTACCAAACATCTGTTCAGAAGCGGGCATCAGCGTTCGGCAGTTCTTGAGTGAGGGCATTAGCGAGGTCTACAACAACCAGACCAATCAGGTGATAGACCAGTTCAACTCTCAAAACGACGCGATCGCAGCAGCGTTCCTGATCGCCTGCGAGATGAAAAACCTTAACCCTGCTGACTACGGCTTCACATTCGCCTAGGAGCAAAAACCATGACACATCATCCCATTTACCAGGTCGGCCCCACCGAGCGGGAGCACCGCGATCGCTACGAGCTAGAGCTACGCATTGAAAACCTTGGCACGTTCCCCAGAGGGGATGACTCCCGGTATCAGTGGCGGGCCAATGCAGAGTGCTGGGACTGGTGCGCACCGCTCAGCCTCGAAGTGCTATGGCCTGAGATCGAGGCTAGCATTTTGAAAGACTCTGGCACCTGGGGCCAGGTCGCTCGGGTTGTCATCCATACCTGCAATTGGAGTGGCACCTATGCCCTACTGAGCAGCCTGGAGCTCGCAGCTGGTGTGCCCACCATGATGGCGGCCAGTCGAGCGATCAAGACTCCACACATTCTCGAAACCGTTAAAGATGCCACGGACGGCCAGAGCTGCGGGTATGTCTGCCGATGGTTTCCGACCGACTGGAGTCCCAACCGGGAAGAGCGAATCATCGAAACTGTCGTTGACTTTAAGCGAGGCTAACCATGGGCTGCATTTATGACTCATTCAATGGGGGCTGAAGAACCTGCCGACCGAAAACGGACAGCCCACAGGTGAGGCCGGGAGCCTGCCACATCAATCACCTAGACCCACCGCAAATCGGTAACACATTTTCGTTTTAGCCTCTGACCCGCCCGGCCTGAAATCCAATCAGGGCGGGCTTTTTTGTGGAGATAAATATCCCAAAACACTTTACTTTTACTGTTATCCGATGTATTATTAGTTATCGGCAAGGCAAGTTGTTCTGAGGCCGCAAGCATGACCGATTCCTTTGAACGCATCACCAACCACAAAGTGGTTTATGTGGTGGCTGAACCGGAAACCAACGCACTCGAAGCGACTGCCGCCCTCACCGCATTGGAAGTGGCGGCAGTGGCCCCCACGTATGAGCAGCAAGGGCTAGTCGTCACCCCCTGGGTTGCTCAGCAAGGCGATCTAGTTGAGTTCTGTGAGGACGGCGGCGGCTGGGGGGAAGTGGTGGAGGTGCTCAGAGATGGTAAGGCCATCAAGGTTCAATTTGACGGGCAGACCAGAAAGCAGGCCGAAACCTGGGACAGCTTCATGTTTGACCCGATCAAGCTTGCTGAAGCAGGCAACACTCAACCACACCTAGAGGATTGACCGATGAGCGAAAACACCACCATCCAGCCAGAGCTAATTCATTCCCTGCTCGCAGCCGTTCGACTCTGGCAGGGAGCTGGTGGGCCGGAAGGCGCGATCGCAGACCTACACGATATCGCTACCAATGGCGGTACCTGCTGGCCGGTCAGCAGCGACGAGCTAGACGAGTTTTGCGAGGGGCTGTGTACTGGCGAGATTGTGCTAGTTCCTGCGGCCCAATTGCAGGGCCTGGCGGCAACCTTTCAAGCCATCGTCAACATTGAAGACCCAGAAACCATCGCCATGGTCTGCGACAACGCGATCACAAAAGCTCTTGAGCCCAACCGTCCTCAGTAGTCGCCGGTAGGAGTAGGCGGGGTTCGACTCCCCACCCCGGCCTGGTCAGAGTAATTTGTTCAGAGGTCTGCTATGGAAAGCAGAAAAACTTGGCTGCTTAATTATGGAATGGGCGTAGACTCTACAGCCATTCTGGTGCGCTGGATTCTAGAGCCAGAGTCGCGGCCCTTTGATTCGCTGGATGATCTGGTCGTCCTCACCGCCCAAACCGGAGACGAATTCTGGAGCACCAAGATGATGGTGGAGCAGTTCGTCCTCCCCTTGCTCAGGGAGCACGAGATCCGCTTTGTTCAGGTCGCCAAGGCAGGCCCATCTAAGTGCGACGGCTACACCGTATTATCTGACACCCGCGAACCCTGGACATGCCACACAGAGGGGGATTACAGGCTATCGCAAAACCTGATTGCCGCAGGCACTGTTCCCCGACTTGGCCGTCCCCACATATGCGCGATTCGCTGGAAGGGAGATGTACTCGACCCGTGGATCGGGGATCACATCTCTGGAGCTATCGGCCCCGCCATTGGCTACAACGCCGACGAACCGAAAAGGGTAGCCAAGTCTAACGAGTATGGCTGTCGGAGCGCCGACTACTTCTATCCCTTGGTTGAATGGGGCTGGGGCCGCGATCGCTGCATAGACTACCTCCGCGAGACGTTTGGTGTCATTTGGCCTAAGAGCTGCTGTTACTTCTGCCCCTTTCAAAAGGATTTTGACGCTAGCGATCGCTGGAAGAAAGAACCCATCTATGGGGCCGAGGCTCTATGGGTAGCCGGTTTTGGACTGGCCTTTAATCCCAGGATGCACCTGATGAGCAAAGGATCTGCAATGGAGATCGCCCAGGCCCATGGGTGCTTTGAAGCGATCGCCCTGTACGAGGAATGGCTAGAGGCCCACGATTGGTCGGTCTACCAGGTCAGGCGTATTTATACCAACACCGGCACCTCAGCCAAAACCAGGATCAACGCCCGCCGCGACGTGAAGACGCTCGACACAGGCGATCGCACAGAGATGACCCACAAGTTGCATAGCTTGGCTTTTAGGGTGGGTGCAGAGGTGGAGCTGTGCGGGGAATGGTATCGGGCCTACACGGAGTGCCGTGGTGATGGATACCCCGCGATCGAAGAGTTTTTAGTCGCTTGCCCAGCAGCTCCATCCGACAAGTGCCAGCACTTGCGCAACTTCAACAACACCTGGGCAAAACTGACAGCCACCGTCCAGATGTCGCTAGCGCTCTAGCCAAGCTAAACCCTGCCGCCCACCCTGAAACTCAACTAGGGCAGGCTTTTTGGCGAAAATGAATTCCCTGAAACGCTTTACTTCTTTAGTCATCCGATGTATTATTAGTTATCGACAAAAAGCTTCTGGTCAGAGTAATTAAGAGGTCACCATGGTCATTTCTACAGCGCACAACAGGGGTCTGTGGATGGCGGCTGATAGCTCCCCCAAGCTATCCCAGGAGCGTTGTTACGGCGATAGCAGGTCGGCGACGGTGGCCGACCTGCTCGTTACCCTTCTGGGTATCGGGCACGGAAAAGCTCAGCAGGGTATTGACAAAATCACCTGCCAATCTGTTTTGCTCGACAAAGCGACTGCCTGGCAAAGGCTCCGCGAGGCTACAGCTCTTGAGTTACGAGCCGCTGGGCTGACCAAAATCCAGGTCGGCAAAGTTCAAGCGGGTGTTGAGCTGGGTCGCCGGGTCTATCTGGAGAAACCTAAGGACAGTCAGTACATGATTGACGATCCTCAGGTCGCTGCCGAATTGCTGGGGGGCGACCTGATGTGGCAACGGGTGGAACGGTTCGCAGCCATTGCACTCGACATAAGAAATAGGGTGATCGGCTACGAGATCTTGTCTCAGGGGACGCAGACCGAGTGCCTAGCCGACCCCAAAGAAATCTTTGGCTGGCTACTCCGAGTGGGGGCCGTGCGCGGCATTGTCGCCCACAATCATCCTTCAGGGTCTCTTCTTCCTAGCCCTGATGACATCCAGTTAACCAGGCAGCTTCTGCAAGGTGCAAAGACCCTAAACCTGAGCATCCTCGATCACCTCATCCTCGGGAATGGCGACTACGTGAGCCTGCGGCAGACCACCAACCTCTGGCAGGAATGCCCTCAGAACTAATGCACACCGCCCTAGACCACGCCTATGGTCTAGGGCTTTATTCGCAAATCGCAAACTCAAGGGGTAAACCCATGAAATACTGTCCAAGCCAAGGTGTAGACCGTTACTTTGCAGACCCGAGCGATTACCCCCGATGGCATCAGTTCACCAAGCAGATTCTGTCTGGTGAGTTAAGAAAGGAATTCGCTTTCGGAACCCTGTTCAACGCTGTCGAGATTCAATTGGCCTGGGCATCGCGATCGCAGCTATTGGGGATAACCTACTTTCCCGATCGCAATGCCGATGAAGAGTACGCGACGGTAGGT
>JBARUP010000049.1:0-2441 GCA_049645805.1 Nodosilinea sp. | reverse complement strand
GCCTGCGAGCCTTGATGACCCAGCTAGCATTACGCTGCCTCGACTGCTAGAGCACTACAGCTCGGTGATGACGGGCTACAGTCTTTATCTCATTGTGGCCTTGCTGTTAGTGCCTGCCACTGCTGCCCTCAACGTCCGCTTTGGTATCACCAAACTGCTGGGGCAAACGCTGCTGGCCCTAGCAGCTATCTCGGCTATGGCCAAGGCAATTGGCATCACCCGCTGGCTGTTTGGCATGCCTGTGCTGGCGCAGGCATACAGCACTACCGGATCACAGGACGTGATTGATCTTCTCTTCACAACGCTCAACGAGTACGCCGGGGGGATCGGGGAAATCTTGGGAGTCGCCTTAGTTACTGGAATTTGGACGGTGCTGATGGGCGCGGTAGTGATGCAGTCTAGAGGCCGCACCGCAACAATTGCCGGGGGGTTTGTGGTGGCCATGGGTCTCAGCCTGTTCGCGTCGATTCCGGCTGGATTTGGCGTCGATGTTGGCCCGGTGCTGACGGTTAGCAATATCGGTTGGCAGTTCGGCATGCTGGCGATCGCGCTAATGGCCCTGCAAAAGCCCGCCAGAGCTTAGTCGTCTATCCTGCCTACCCAATAGCCTGCTCACTAGAAAGGAGAAGTCACCATGAACCTGGATCACGAACAGCACGTTATTTTTGGCACCGGGCCAGTCGGCTGCTGGATTGCCAGCACCCTGCGATCGATGGATATACCAACCAGGGCCATCAACCGAACAGGGCAGCGTCCGGCGCTGATGCCCGCCGATGTAGAGGTCGCCGCGGCGAATGCGGCCAGTCAGACTGAGGCGATCGCCGCCGCCGAGGGAGCAACAGTCATTTATCAAGCCCTCAACCCCTCCTACCATCGCTGGCAGCAGGAATTTCCGGCCCTTCAATCGGCGGCGATCGCGGCGGCAAAATCTACTGGAGCACGCTACGTCTCCATCGACAACCTTTACATGTATGACTCCGCTCAGCCGATCACAGAAACCTCCCCCATTGCGCCCCTGTCTAAAAAAGGTAAACTTCGTGCCCAAATGGCAGAGGCCGTCATGGCGGCCCATCACCAGGGCGAGATTCAGGCCGCCGTGCTGCGCTCCAGCGACTACTACGGGCCAGGAGTAACGGGTTCGGCGCTTGGTGAAATGGTGTTTGGCAATCTGGTTGTGGGTAAAAAAGCCCAAATCAGCGGCTCTGCCACGATGCCCCACTCGTTTGCCTATATTGAAGATGTTGGCCGCGCGGCAGCTATTCTAGGCACTCGCGCCGAAGCCTTGGGTAAGGTGTGGATTGGGCCCCATGCCCCTGCTACAACCCAGGGAGAGATGGTCGAAGTAGCTTGCCAAATTCTAGGCATCCAGCCGCAGATAGCGGTGATTTCGCCGATGATGATGCGACTAGCGGGTCTCTTCATTCCAGAGGCGCGGGCCTCGGTCGAGATGATGTATGAATTTACTCAGCCCTTTGAGGTTTGCTCAAGCTATATCAGCGAGGTGTTTTCGCTACAACCAACATTAATTCAGGCCGGGCTTGAGCGCACCGTGAGCTGGTACTGTGAAAAGGCTAAAAACGAGCCGGATCAATGATTTAAGCAGGTTTCTTAGTGTGCTCAATATGGGAGTTCTAAACTGTCTCAGAACCGCTACATATAGCGTTAGACAGATAGTTTAGGACACAGGGAGACGGCAAAGCTAAGACGCTATAGCCGCTTCAGAAACACTGTCAAATGACCTTAAGCGAATGACCTTAAGCGAAGGAGTGATGGCTATATCTAAATTTCTCGGCTCAAGTGCGCTATGAACCAGCATGATCCTGAACAGCTAAAGCAAATTTTAGTCTGGATTGGAGTGGCCAATCAGCTTATGACCACTCGCTTCAATCAGCTCCTGAACGACAGCCATTTGCCGCTGCCTCAGTTCACCATGCTAAACCACTTCAGCCGCGATCCTGCTCAGGGGCGCACAATTACGCAGCTTGCCTCGGCTTTTCAGGCCAACCAGCCCGCAATTACCAAAACCGTACAGCATCTGCTCAAGAAAGGCTACTTAGATATGCAGATAAGCAAAGAAGATCGCCGCGTCAAATACCACTATATTACGGCGGCAGGGCTGAAGATGCATCAAGAGGCAATTAGTCGCATTATACCCGATGCTCAAATCATATTTTCGGAGTGGAAGCCTGAAGAAATAGAGTTATTACATCAGTTCTTGTTCAGGCTAAAAAACTGGCTAGATGATCATAGAGACGTGTTTTAGAGCTTGCCCCCTAACAGCTCAAATCAGCGGTAATAGATCGCTTTTATAGTTTCTGCTAAGAGGCTTCTTCCCAAATTCTGCTTGGTCTTAATCGCCCGCTGCACTGAATTAACAGTCTGTGCTAATAGAGCAGTCAGTAGGAAGACCCAATCAAATATAAGACCGTGTAGGTTGCGGT
>JBARUP010000048.1:0-3977 GCA_049645805.1 Nodosilinea sp. | reverse complement strand
CGTATAGACCTGCAGAAGGTCTGATGACGCAACGACCTCAGCTCCGGTGATCTCAGCCGCTAGAGTAGCTTGTCGAGTACTGAGGGCCTGCTCTTGAAGAAATTCCTGAATTCGAAGAACCAGGTTGTTGAAAGTGTTGGCCAGAGTACGGGTCTCTGACGATCCTTTTAGTGTGGCGGTGACGTTTAGATTGCCCTGGGCAACCTGCTGAGCCATTTGCGAGAGGTCATCGAGGGGAGCCGATAGCTGGCGCGACACGGCAATGGTGACAACGGTTGCTCCAGCGCCGAGGGCGAGGGCTAGTAAGCCCACCTGTAGCAGAGATTCGCGGCCTGCGGCGCGAATCTCTGACACATCCATCGAGGCGATTGCTACCCAGGCCAAGTTGGGGATAGTGGCTACTTTGTACTGCTGGCCCTTGTAGACGAAGCTGGCTACCAGGGTTCGCCCTCCTGCGGCCTGCTCTACAGGGCTGGCGTCGGGGGCGACGTCATTAGCTCGATCAAAAGCTGAAATATTTAGATTTTGTATCGGGAAGTTAGCCTGTAGCTGCTGCTGAATTGCCTCTACGCTAGGAAAAGCGTCTTCGCTTTTGGCCTCCACCAGACGGGTGGCTAAATCAGAGACGGTTTTATCGTCGCTAAAAACTTGGGCTTCTTCAGGGGTATTGTAGATAGTTTCTCCGTCTGGTTGGACGGTGATGATGGCTAAATTAGCTTGGGTGTCTACGATCTGCACCTGCTGTGAGCCGCTCAGTCCGGCATTGGCTAGAAGATTGGTGAGTTCGTCAAACTCTACGGCCGTCAGCAGCACCTTCATGACCCCTAAAAATTCGCCGCTGTCTGCTGCCTGAATGCGCTGGCTAAGCTCAACACCGTAGGTATTGGTCGATTCGCCTACGACAGGGTCGCTGATCCACTGGGGCTGGCTTTGCTGCCACCATTCCTCGTCAGACTGTACAAAGTCAGAGGTGGGGCTGCTATAGCCCACAGTGAATCCGTTTTTTTCGGTAACGATGATTTCGCCAAAGTCTTCTGCCGCCGCCGCCTGGGCTAGAAAAGTGTTCAGCGGCTGGCTTGGATTGAGCAGACGGCTTGCCTTAAAGCGATTTTCCAGCGTCTCAACCGGCAGATCAGGCAGATTGTCGGCTTCGGCCTTGGCCGCTCCGCGCCTTAGCTGGTCAGTCACTGTTGGGCTTTGAGCCAGCAGCTCCATAAACGTAAATTCGTCTACCACGCTCTCGCTAATGGCTTCGCTAGCCAGCAGAGTGTGGCCGGTCAGCACTGCACTAACCGCTTGCTGAGAGCGGCTTTGGGTGATTACGTAGCTTGCTAACCCTTCTACCGCAAGGGGAATTAAGGCCAGAGGCAGCACGGTTAGCAGCAGCAGCTGGGCTAGGCGGCGGCTCTTACCCTCAGGGCGATCGCTAAAGGGACTCACCTTACTAAAAGATCCCAGCGGAGAACTAGCGGAAGAGGGGCCAACGGCGGTATCAGAGCCGAGCAAAGACGGGCTGGGAGCGGTTTGGGAATCTGCCAGGTTTTTGGAGAAGGGCGCTTGAGTCATAACAATACCTAACTAAATACGTTTCTTTAGAGACGCTCAGCCAAAGCATGTGGCTGCAGCATAGACAAGACAGAGTGCTTAGACTGAATCGTTGAAACGTCATCAGCCGTGGGCTTGAGATACGGCGGCTAAAATAGCCTGGCTGTTTAGAACCCAGCTGAGCTGACCAGCTTCATAGCCACACCCACCCTGCAAAAAAGGCCAAACGCCAGGGGCTAGGGGGGCGGCATTGGGCATGGGTTGAATACTGTCTTTTGGATAGGCCACGATGCTGGCTACTTCACTAACGACCAAGCCCAGCATTGCCGGAAGCTTTTCTTGAGGGCTGGCCTCGGTAGGCTGAATGACGACTACAGTGTGTTTAGCCGCAGTTTCAGCCTGCTCATACCAGGGAACAAGATCAAAGAAATGACTCAAATCTACTATCCACAGCATGTCACCCCGCCAGTTATAGACCCCTACTACCCAGGGGGGCATCTGAAAGATCGGTACCACCTGGTTTAGGGGAAACTTCATGAGCTCTACTAGATCAGTAACAGGCAGCAAGAATGGCGATTCGTTGTTGAGATTGATCTGTAGATACTGCTCCTCTGGGACGGCCTGATCGGATGCCAGGGAGTTTTCGTTGTTATCCTGAATGCTTTCATCCATTATTACAATTGCTCCTTGCCCGATGATAAGTACACTTAACCGTTGACCAATCGATTGACGGTTTCGAGTAACTCCGCCTGGTCAATGGGCTTAGACAAATAGGCGTTTGCCCCCTGCTTCATACCCCAAAACTTATCCATGTCTGTTCCCTTAGTTGAGCAGATGATTACAGGAATATCCTTTGTGCTATCGTCATCCTTCAAATCTCGGCAAATCTCGAAGCCGCTGCGATCGGGTAAGACAACATCTAAAATAATCAAGTCAAAGCTGTTATTTTTTACCTGTTCAAGTGCTTCTTCGGCACTCTTGGCTACAAGCACTGAGATGTTTTGATTTTTTAGAGAAAGAGACAAAATCTCTTGATCGGTCAGACTATCTTCAACAATTAAAACTGTGCTCATGGAAAATCTCAAGATAGATTACAAATTACTTTGAAATATCGAATTATGATTGATCTGTAGGCGATCGAAGATTACATAGGAACTCCTCTTTTTTTGCTTAATCATTCTCTGAGAAAAGTTAAATGAGATAAGCTTTGTTAATTTTGGCTATCTCATTTAGAAAAACCTGCGTAAACGACTTTGCTCTGCCAGCATAGTGATTGGAATGCTGACATTTTTCCTGGTAAGCTTCAGCTGTGGAAAGCGTACGCTAACTGCTTTCGAATTACCGAAAGAATCAGAATTGGCTCTATGGGCTTACTCAAGAAATCGGTGGCTCCTAGCAGGCGAGCACGGACCTGGTCGACTAGACCATCGTTGCCGCTAAGAATGACGATAGGGACGTCTTTAAAGCGGGAGATTTTGCGTAGACTACTGCAAATTTCATATCCGTTGGTGCTGGGCATTACTAGATCTAAGAAAATTAGATCTGGCTTTTGAGCCAGCAGGGTTGAAATCGCTTTTTCTCCCTCGATAATGGCGAGGAATTCGTATCCCGCTGCCCGAATCACTTGCCCCATGGTTTTACAGACCAGAGGGCTATCGTCAACGCAGGCAATCTTGAGGGGGCGATCGCTCTCCGCGATTAACGGCTTGAAGCTATCGATAGCCGGAAAGTCGGCTACCTCTACCAGGTTGATCCACCCGGGCTGAATGTAGAGCTGTAGAGCTTGGGTAAGGCTGATCATGTCTTGCCCTAGCTTGATCGCTAAGTCGCGCAGACTGCGCTGGCCGTCAAGCAGCTGCATGAGCGAGGTGTAGACCCCTGGCGACACTTTTGCCTGAATGGGTTCGGGCTGCTGAACTACTGGAGCTAAGTTGGGTGAGTAGGCCTCAAGACCGGCTTTTAGCCAGGCCTCCCACAGGGCAGTAACAGAGGGCAGCAGAGCTGCATCATCGATAAAGACGGGCATCTGGCTGAGGTCAAGGGCGGGCTGCCGAGCTAGCTGGTACTTGGTTTCACGCGCCTGCACAACGTCAAAGAGAATGTCGGCAACGATTTTGGTGCTAATCTCCTCCAGCGCTTGTCTAGAGAGCTGCCCCTGGCTGAACCAGCTGTGGAGTAAACGGTAGTCCCAGCTGTGCAGCCAGTTAGAGCGCGGGTCGCTGGCTGAAGCGATCGCAGCTAACGATTTTTGCAGTGTCTGATAACTAAGGTCTAACTCTGGCAAATAAGCTTGAGCCTGGCGATACCACTGCCGCGTGGCATGCACCCCGCCGTGGCCATACATAACTTGGCCACGGTTAAAATAGAGAGTCCAGCGCTGCCCGGCGGGAGTAGACCAGACGAGCTGACCGCTAAAATCTAAGCGCTTGAGA
>JBARUP010000047.1:0-7090 GCA_049645805.1 Nodosilinea sp. | reverse complement strand
GGCCGGGCAGCAGACAAATCTCGCCGCCTTGGGTGGGCAAATGGCGCAGAGCGTCTTCGATGGTGTCAAAGTCGCCGTGGGTAGAGCGGCCATCGCCCACGGTAAAGGTGCAGCACACCCGCTGGTTGGTCAGGGGATTGAAAATATCGCGGCAGTCTTCGATGTCTTCGTTACCAAGGGCCTGTTCTGCATTCCAGGTCAGCACCGCCAGGGGCACCCGGTGGTAGCGATCGCCCGCCGGGGGCTGGGCGTCGATTAGAATTTCGGGGTTGCCAATTTCGCCTGCCCGCACCTTAAAGGTCCAGTAGTCGCCAGGGCGGTAGTTGGCGGCGGCAGGAGTCTCAAACTCCAGGCGAATGCCGTCCAGCAGCTCTGCGGGGTCGTTGCCGGGCACCGGGGTTAAAAAGTCGCCGATCGCTCGAATATTGTTCCACAGCCGAAAGAAGACCGTGGTGCCGCCGCCCGGCAGGGTGCCGAACCGGGGCGGACTGGCCAGCTCTAGCTCGCTGTCGTTGTTGAGAGTCACCTGGGTGCCGTAGGTGACCCGCCAGTGCCCCAGCCCCGGCGTTCCCAGAGCCAGCGGGTCGTACTCCACCGCTTCGAGGTAGAACTGATCGAGGCCAGCGGTGCTAATTGCCTGGAGGTTGGCGGTAATGGTGACCCGCTGCTCGGCGGCGTCAAACCGGCCCCGACCCACCAGCCCGCCGTTGAACTGCGACCATTTAAAGCTAGCCACACCGTCACCGACCTGGGCAATTTCGACCCGGTAGAGCAGGTGCTCGAAGCCGGTGTAGCCGCCTCCGGCCACCACCGGGCAGTCGCCAGCAATGACCTCGGTGGGCTGAAGCGAGACGGTGAGTTTGCCTAGGCTGTCGAAATCATCCTCGAGCAAATTGTGAATGCTGCGGCAGTTTTGGCCGGGGCTGAGTCGGAAGAGCCGCAGGGCCATGGCGGTGTGCAGCCGCTCGGTGGTGTCGGGGCCGCCCAGAGCGGGTTCAATCAGGATGTCGGGGCGCTGAAAGGCGTTGACGGCCTCGCGCCAGACTTCTAGCACCACCGCATCGCGCACCTCTTCATCAATGCTGTCGACCGCGGCCGCCGGAGATTGAATCGGCGGCTCTAGATAGGTGGCTACCCGCACCACCGGGTCGCTGCCGTTGAGGTGCACCAGCAGACCATCGGCCCAGCCGTGGCCTGGCAGCAGGGTAAGCAGCACCTGCCCGTCGCTAAGGCTGGCCTCGTTGACCTTAAAAGCATTGACATCGCTGGCCGGAATCGCCATCACGCTGGGGCCGATGATGTCTGCCCCAGCGGTATCTTGCCAGTAGGTGGTGATTTGGGTTTGGGCTATCCCGTCGCGATCGAGGCGGACCCGGCCCTGCTGGTCTAAAACGCCGTTAAAGTTGTCGCTGGGGTCGAAATATAGGTTTGAAAAATCGCCTTTCATAGAGCCTCCTCAGGTCACCGAAATCAGTAGCGGTCTCACCCCCACGGGCATAAACTCGCGGTAGCGAATCTGGAGATTTCTCCACCTGTGGGCTTCGAGCAAAAAGCCAAAGGCACCCATGGCGTCGTCGCTGGGGCCGCGATCGCGCACCCGAAAGTCCGTCGTGCGGGCCAGCTGACCGTAGCCGGGCTGACCGAAATATTCGCTAGTGAACCGCAGCCGGGCGTCGGGGCCAAAGACGCAGGCGTGGTGCTGAGGCAGGCGATCCCCTTGGCCCGAAAAATAGCTGTGCTTAAGGCAGCCTCTTTGGTTATTGAGCACCTCTAGGGCGTGCACCCAGATTCCTCCTTTGCCCCGAATGTCTTGTACCCGCATGCGGCCCAGCACCGTTAGACCATTGACTACCGTGGGTGGGCCCCAGCCTTCTGGCAGCGGCCCAAACCCAGCCACCGCAAAGCTGTCTTCCGGATTGTCGTCTACCCCCTTCCCAGCGTCGAGCAGTGATTCGGTGAGATACAGGGTGTAGCCCGTATCGATGGCAAGCGGGCCGCTGATGGTGCGACTGAGGTGAATTTCAGGGTTTTGGCCAAAGGCGACCTCCTCGTCCGAGCCAGCAACAAAGCCGTAGTCGTTTTCGAGCTGTAGAGCCGGTTGGAGCGGGGCGCGATCGCCGTTAAGCTGCTGAAACCCGCCCGGCTCCAGGGTGCAGTTCACCAGCTCCAGGCTGTGCAGGGCAGCTCGCGCAATCAGCGGTGCTCCGGCAGGAAAGCTGTCACCCCGCGTCAGGTACAGCCCCTCCAGCCTCACGGTGAGCCGATCCATCAGGCCGTTAAGCCGGGTTTGCCCGTCAGGATCAGCGTCAAACACTTCAGTAGGGCGCAGGCGCAGAGGCTGGGCGAGGCGAATAATCGGGCGCTGAGCGCTGGCGGCCCGGACGATTAGGCTGTGGTTGAGGGACAGGTTAGGACCACCGGATTCATTGAAGGGAGAGGCGATTGCCCCTAGGTCCAGCTCGTGCACCATGCTGTCGCGAATCTCGATCGCGATTGGCACCTCAGCGTCCTGAATGTCATTCAGGGCAGCCTGCAACCCGTTAGGGTCGACGTGAAAATTCACCGGGCGCACTTCAACGGTTTCGCCCTGGAAGTCAGCTGGAATAGTTTCTCTGGAGATGGGGTGTGCCCCCACCGGCCCCACCGCGCCGTAGGTATAGGTGAGCAGCAGGCCGGTGCGCAGGGCCTCGGCCTCGGCGGCGGTCTCTACCCCAATCAGCAGGCGACCAATCATCGGGTCAACGGTGATCTCATTGTTTTCTAGGGGGCGGGTCAGCCCGGTTTCCCAGGCGCAGAGGTTGTCGCCGCGCAGGGTCCAGGGCGGCGGCGACGGTTCGAGGCTAGGCCAGGGGCGATCGGCAAATTCGGGTTCGGGCAAATGCAGTTGCAGACCCACGTCGCCAATATCCAGCCGCTCCAGGGTGTCTAAGTCGGGGTTGGCCAGGCTGGCTGGGTCGTAGGGATTGATCGCCACGTACTGTTCAGGGGCACCGGCCTCAGATGCCTCAGTCAGCCGGGCCGGAGACATGGGGCCGGGGGTGGCATCGAGCTGGGAAACCACTGGGGGTAACAGCTCTGGGGCAAATCGAGCGGTATTGAACAGCCGCACCGGCAGCCCTAAGGGATGCACATCCACCCGCACGATAAAGCTGGCTCCAATTCCCCCGGCGCTGTTGTCGATGACGTCCCGCACCACCGGGGGCGAAACGGTAACCCGGTAATCCTTCAGCCGCCAGAGAAACAGGGCCAGATTGGGCAGGTTGTAGCGCACCGCGTCCAGGGCCGGGGGCTTAACATCCACCGTGTGGCCAAAGGGGTCGAAGGGGGTGTTGAGCAGGCTGAGCATAGCCGGGTCGCGCAGGGTTACAGTACCGCCGCGAATGGGAGTAAATCGATTTATAGAGGACAGACCATAGGGGGGAGCACCGCCCGCGTCGGGGCGCTGGTGGTTGAGGTGCTGGTTCCAGAGCAGGTTTTCTCGCAGCTCTACCCCGTGTACTCCCCAGACGGTGAGGTTGTAGGCCAGCCGCTCGATTGCCTCCAGGCTGCCCTTTCGCCGCCGTAGAGCAATAGTGTCGGCCACATCGGCGCGCAGAGTGCGGGCATCGCCCTTGAGGTGGCTGGTGCCGAGCAGATCGCCAATGTAGGGAATCACCCACTCGTCGCAGGTGTCGATGAAGAAGTCGTGGTAGAGGGCTTCGATGTTGGCGTGGATATCACCGAACACCGCTTCGATCGTAGCCAGATAGTGTTGGAGCTGCCCCGGTGGCGACTGTTCAGCATCACGGATGCGGTAGATCTGCGGCAGGCGATCGTAGAGAGGAACTCGCTTGGCGTTGAGATTATCAGCCATGTCAACAGTCCTCTTGAGGGGCGGCGGCAAACTGGATCTGCACGTGCTGGGGCAGCAGCGTTAGCACCTGGTTAGCTCCGCAGGGCACCACGGCGAGCTGGGATTCTGAACTGGGGTAGGGCAGTTCAGCAGGTTTTTCTGGCGTTGGAAACCAGCCCAGGGCCTCAGCTCGAGTCCACACCACGCCCTCGACCTGCTGCACGGTGGCCTCAATGCGGGTGGCATATTCACGCTGACCAAACTGGCGCTGGCCAAGGCCGAGTAAGCCGTGGCGATCGCCAACTCCCAGGGTTGTCTGAATGGCCTGGGTCAGCAGCTCAGGGCGAAAGGCGGGGTGCAGGCTGGCCACTAGCCGTAGGTACAAATAGCGCACCTGGCCCTGCTTCACCAGCACCGGAAAGCGCTGGGGACCGCGACAGCGGCTGGCAGTAGCGAGAATGCCGCGCACCGTTTCGAACTCGTTTTCACGACCGTTCTCCATCAGCACGGTGAGCACCACCGAGGGCACGTTATCTACCAGCTGCCAAGCGGCGATCGCTTTTGAAATGCCTGCGATCGCGATCGCCTCGGTCTCGAAGTCTCGCAGGCTCACCAGTCGTCCCAGGCTCTGAATTTTTCCGGGGGCCGCTGCCTTGGCATTGTCGCCGTTCTCAGGCTCGGTGCCGCCGCTGGCCACCCCCGGCAGCCAGATCTGATCAAGCCCGGCTAGGCGATCGGTGGTCTGTACCTTGGTGTCGGGTTTGAGGGCACCGTAGGCCCCGGTGCCGGTCCGGTACAGAGCTTTGATGTTCTTCACTCCCGACGGCAGCCGCGCCCCGGTTTTACCATCGCCGAACTGCACCCAGCTCTCGCCGTTGACGTCTTCGCGCACGACATAGACTTCGGCCTTGGGGTCCTGGTCAAATAGCGACGGTACCTGGGTCCAGCGGCGATCGCCTACAAAAATCTCCAGCTCCGGTGTCTCGGGGGGCATGGCGCTTTTATCGGGCAAGTAGGTCAGCGGAGCCTTGGGGAGCTTAAAAGTTTGAAAGATCTCGCGGCTGTCGCCATTGCCCAGCACCGCCTCTTTTTCGAGCTTGCCCTGGGTGGCCTCCACCAGGTTGCCGTAGACGGCGATGGTCGGGGCCAGCTCGTCAAAATCCTCCAGCAAAAACGGCCCTAGCTGGCTGAGGGTAATGGGCCACAGCCAGAGGTTCGCTTTATCTCTACCCGCGAGGGCAAGGGTCTGACTCGTCACTTGCACAAACAGGGTTTCGCCATCCTCGCGGCGCAGCAGCAGGTGGCGGCCCAGCAGTGTGAGGGCTTCGGTGTAGGTGCCCCAGTAGTTCAGCTGGCGATCGGGCATGGGGCCATCGGCCCAGGTGCTGGGGGCGCGTAGGGTGATTTCAGCGCTGGTGGTTTCGTGAAACTGAATGTGGCGAATGTCGATCGCCGGGGTGGACAGGTCGCCGCCAAACGCTGCCAGCACGGCACAGGCGGTAAAGCCAGACTTGAGCACCACCACGGATACAGAACCGGTTAAATTGCCCCACCTGAGTGAATCGACCCTAACCTGCTCGATGGTTTCAGTAAAGGCTGTTTGCCCTGACCCAAACCGGGCTTGCACCACTAGCTTGCGGCCCGTCGCCAGATCGTCTACTTCCTGGTCGAGGGGGATTTCGTTAGCCTCTAGAGTCGAGTAGTAGCGGGCGTTGGCGCTGCTGGGCTGGTCGGTGACGCAGCTTTTGCGCGAAAAGCGGGTGTCTTTTTGCACCACAAATTCGGGCGGAATCGCAGGACTGGCGGTGTTTGTTTGCACTCGGAAGAACTGGGCCGGGGCATTGTGGCCGAAGTGGCGAAAGCTGCGGCCCAGGCGGTAGGCTTTAACGCTGGATCCCCGATTGACCGTTAGGGAACCCTTAAACTCGACGATGATGCGATCGCGGACCTGCTCTACCTGCTCCACCACCAAAATCTCGGTCTTGTTGCTTTCCAGAATCAGGCGATCGCCCTTCTGTAAATTCAGCAACTGGCGGCTAGCCACGTCAGTTTTGCCCCCCACCGCCGCAATTTCTAGGCGGTTGCCCCCGGCCCTAATGGGCTGGGTAGTTTTGCGGGGTCGGTAGAGGTGAAATGCCGATAGGTGAGGGTAGGCCATCGCCGCTTCGGCGGCCTGAAACTCCGCCGGTTTCGGCAGCCCTTCCACCTGGGCCTTAAGGCCAAACCCCGCCGGAATCTCCACCGGCTTATCGCCCCTAAGGCCTACGGCAAAGGTGGCCCTGCCCCCCAATCCGGGGGATAGCCGGTAGCCCAGCAGCCGCACCAAATCGGCAGTGCTCTCGCGCCACTGGGCGGTGCGCAAAAAGGCTTCGTTGGCATAGAGAGTCTGATAAAAGGTGAGAATATCGCCCAGAATCGCTGCCCCTTCCAGTAGGGCGATGCCGGGGTCGTCAGCTTCGCGGTGGGTCCAGGCTTGCAGCACCGGGTCGGCATCGAGCTGGCGCAGCAGGGCGGCGCGAATGTCGGCGTAGGTCCCGATCCGGTAGTCGATCTGGCTCAGGCCAGGCCGGTTGAAAAGCCGTTTCGGAAAGCCCAGCGGCTCGGTGCAGTCACTGCGGCAGAGATCACTCACTGGCGGCCTCCTTGGATGTCGAATGCGATCGCGCCGGTTTCCTGGTGGTCGGGGTCGTTGCGCACCTGAATAATCTCGTTGGGCCTCAGGGCAGCGATCGCCTCGGTGCCTGGTGTGGCCTCATTCCAGCGTTTGAGGCTAATGGTGATCACGTGCTCTACCCCCGGCACGTTTTGCACTCGCTCGGCGATCTGGCTGGCGTAGAGGGCTTGACCAAAAGTCCAGCGGTCGGGGTGAAAGAAACCCAGGTGACCGTCGGGGGTGTACCCCTGCGAAAACTCCTGCTCCAGCAAAAAGCGCACGTCTTCGGGCCAGTAGCTGGGGTGAATGCACAGGGCCACCTGAATATCCAGCGGCACAAAGCGGGGCGGGCGAATCTCTAGGTCTTCGCCAATCAGGCGCACGGCGTCTAGGTGGCGGGCCAGTTTTTCCCGCAGTTCTGTCGATAGGTCTATCTGACCCATCGGGTCAATGGCAATCTGCACGGTGCGCCAGCTCCCAGTCCAGGCGTAGCGGGCCGCCGCCTGCGAGACTTCTTCCAATTCCTCGGCCCGGTGAATATAGTCCTGGAGCGTCACCGCCCGCAGCTGCCGAAACCTGTAGGCCTCGGGGGCGCGGCGCAGCAC
>JBARUP010000046.1:0-2469 GCA_049645805.1 Nodosilinea sp. | reverse complement strand
GTCTGGGGGGAGCTATCTAGGGACTGTAGTGCCTATCTCTGAGGCGCGAAACACAGGTTGGAGACCGAGGGGGAGTTAAATCGTTAATCTAAGCATCAGCCCTAGGAATTTCACAGGACGTTTAGGGAAGATGATTTCTAGATTGCTTCTCTGGGCTTAAATTTTTTTGGAGATTTGTTGGATCATCCTGGAGATCAGGCAAGTATTGAGCTACTTTCATCAGGCAGAACAGCACCATGAGCGCAGAAGCCAACCGCCTAGCCGAGACCCGCGCCCAGACGACTCCCTGGCAAAAGTGGGGCCCCTACCTGAGCGAGCGCCAGTGGGGCACCGTGCGCGAAGACTACAGCGACGACGGCAACGCCTGGGCCTACTTTCCCCACGATCAGGCGCGATCGCGGGCCTACCGCTGGGGCGAAGACGGTCTGGGCGGCATCACCGACGACCACAACCTGCTCTGCTTTGCTCTGACCCTGTGGAACGGCCACGACCCCATTCTTAAAGAGCGGCTATTTGGCCTCACCAACAGCCAGGGCAACCACGGCGAAGACGTGAAGGAGTATTACTTCTACCTCGACAGCACCCCCACCCACTCGTACATGAAGTACCTGTACAAGTACCCCCAAGCGGCCTATCCCTACCAGGACTTAGTGGAAACCAACGCCCGGCGCAGCCGCTACGAGCCGGAGTACGAGCTGCTGGATACGGGCATTTTTGAGGGCGATCGCTACTTCGACGTGTTTGTGGAATACGCCAAGGCCGACGCCGAAGACGTGCTGATTCAAATCAGCGTGGCTAACCGAGGCCCAGAGGCCGCGCCGCTGCACCTGCTGCCGACTCTGTGGTTCCGCAACACCTGGTCGTGGATAAAAAGTGGCGAAAAGCCCGAGCTTCGCGCCTTGGGCAATGGGGCTGTGCAGGCCCGCGTCACCAACCCGAAGCTGACTAACCTTATAACCAGCTATTACTTCTACTGCGACGCCGAGGTACCGCTGCTGTTTACCGAAAACGAAACCAACAAAGAACGGGTGTTCAACGAGCCCAACCCCAGCCCCTACGTTAAAGACGGCATCAATAACTACGTTATTTACGGCAAGACTGAGACCGCTAACCCCGACAGCGTGGGCACCAAAGTTTCCCCTTACTACCAGCTCACTGTGGGTGCAGGTGAAACCACAGTAGTTAAGCTGCGTCTGACCAAGAGCACCCCTGATCAGGTAGGTGGCCCCTTTGGGGCTTACTTCGATCAGCAGTTTGAGGCACGACTGCAGGAGGCCGACGAATTTTACGCCACGGTGATACCTCCAGCCGTCCAGGCCGACGCCGATCGCGCCAGCGTCATGCGCCAGGCGCTGGCGGGCATGATGTGGACCAAGCAGTACTTCTACTACGACCTCGACCTGTGGCTGCGCGAGCGCGGCATTACTCCTTGGACGCCCGCTATTGATAAAAGCCACGTGCGCAACAGCGAGTGGTTCCACATGCTCAACGACGATATTGTGTCAATGCCCGACAAGTGGGAGTACCCCTGGTACGCCGCCTGGGATTTGGCCTTTCACGTCATCCCGATCAGCCTGATTGACCCCGACTTTGCCAAAGATCAGCTAATGCTGATGCTGCGCCAGGACTACCTCCACCCCAACGGCCAGATACCAGCCTACGAGTGGAACTTTAGCGATGTCAACCCGCCGGTTCACGCCTTTGCCACTTGGGAAATCTACGTGCGCGATCGCGAGCGCAGCGGTGGTCAGGGCGATCTAGACTTTCTCAAGTACGCTTTTTCCAAGCTGCTGATCAACTTTACCTGGTGGGTCAACCAAAAGGACGAGAGCGGCAACAATCTGTTTGAGGGCGGGTTCCTTGGTCTCGACAACATCGGCGTGTTCGACCGCAGCTCGCCTTTGCCCACCGGGGGCTGCCTAGAGCAGGCCGACGGCACCGCCTGGATGGTGTTCTTTAGCCAGCGCATGCTTCAGATCGCCATTGAGCTGGCCCTACACGACGCTCTTTACGAAGACTGGGCGATCAAGTTCTTTGAGCACACCCTGTGGATTGCCGGGGCGATGGACCGCATCGGCTTTCACAACGACGAGCTGTGGGACGAGGAAGACGGCTTCTTCTACGATGTGCTGCGCCTGCCCAACGGCCACTCGACCCGACTAAAGGTGCGATCGCTGGTGGGGCTGCTGTCGCTAATGGCGGTCACCGTCTTCCCCAACGAAGTCTTTGACAAGCTGCCTCGGTTCAGGGAGCGAGCCACCAAATTTATGGATCGCCATCCAGAACTCATGGACAACGTGCATCTGCCCAATCAGCTTGGGGCGCGCGATCGCCGCATGCTGTCAATTCTCAACGAAGACAAGCTGCGCCGCGTGCTCAGCCGCATGCTCGACGAGGGCGAGTTCTTAAGTGACTACGGCATTCGATCGCTGTCGCGTCACCACCTCGAAAATCCCTACGTGTTTTACC
>JBARUP010000045.1:0-2496 GCA_049645805.1 Nodosilinea sp. | reverse complement strand
AAGGTGTTTGGCAGTTATCTCGTCAGTCAAAACCTGAGAATAACGACCTGCATTGAATTGATAGCCTGCCCAATAGAAAGCTATGAGGCACGAAAAGTAGCGCCAGCGGCTAGACGAAAACTCTGAATAGTTTTCTGTTAAACAACGGTACAATAAGGGCTTTGGCCTTCTTCAGGGTTTTGCGGCAGCGAGAAACAAGGAGATTATCGCTTGTTTTGAAAAGTGTTCAGGCTGCCGCAAAAGACGACTAGAGGCCGCATCGCTCAAGATAAAGACCAGAGGCAGCGTCGCTTCTAGGATTTTTCTCTGCTTGAGTTAGCTGAATGGTAAACTTGCCGAATAGTTTGAGCAGAGTGGGAGTTGGCGGCTGATTGCGGCTAATTTCTACCAACAGAATTGAATTCTTCGACCCACTCTATTTTTCGCAATGCATCTACTTCGTTCTGTGCCGGGTGCCTTGGCCCTAGTTGTGCAGCTTGCCTGCTTAGCCCACGCCCAAACTGAAGATCCGCTGCCGAGTCTGCCGTTCCCTGACCCTACCGAACCAACCCGCCCAGTCCCCAATCCTCCCGTGCCGGAACCGCTGCCGCCGGAGGTGCCCTTGGAGGTGCCAGAGCCAGCAGAAGAGCCGACCGTGCCTCCTGAGCTAGAGGAAGAGCGCTTTTTCATCGATCGCATTGATGTCTTAGGTAGCACTGTTTTGAATGAGGAAATTGCCGCGCTGGTGCAGCCTTTAGAGGGGCAGGAACTCACCCTCAGCCAGCTTTTAGATCTGCGTACGGCGATTACAGACCTGTATTTTCGCAGCGGCTATCGCACCTCGGGAGCATTTTTGCCCAGCGGGCAAGATTTGAGCAGTAGAGTAGTGCAAATTCAGGTCATTGAGGGCAGGGTTGAGGCGATTCAGGTAAACGGTCTGAGCCGTCTGCCAGAGAGCTATGTGCGCGATCGCGTTTCCCTAGCGACCCAGCCACCCCTCAATATTTCCCGCCTTGAAGATGCCCTGCGCCTGTTGCAGATTGACCCCCTTCTACAGCGCGTCGATGCCGAGCTGACGGCGGGCAGCCGTCCGGGGCAGAACCTGCTGATTTTAGATATGGCCGAGGCCGACCCTTTCACCGCAGCGGTGACCGTAGACAACACGCGATCGACCAGCATTGGCTCCGTGCAGGCCGAAGCGCTGGCGCTGCACCGCAACGTGCTGGGCTTTGGCGACTTTGCTAGCGCCCGCTACGGGCACACCCAGGGACTAGACTTCTACGAACTGCGCTACGGCCTGCCTCTCAATGCCTACGATGGCACCCTACAGGCGCGCTATGAACGCGCCAGCAGCCGGATTATTACTCCCCAGTTTGTTGATGCAGGCATTCGCAACGAGAGCGAAACGTTATCGCTTTCTTTTCGCCAGCCGCTGACCCGGTCGATTAACCAAGAGTGGGCGCTGGGTCTAGCGCTGGACCTGCGCCGCAGCCGCAGCTTTATTCTCAACGACATTCCGTTTTCGTTCTCCGTTGGCCCCGAGAACGGCGTGGCCAACGTCAGCGCCCTGCGGTTTTCCCAGGAGTGGCTGGCGCGAGACATTAGCCGGGTGCTGTCGGCGCGATCGCAGTTCAGCCTAGGTCTAAATATCTTGGGTGCCACCGCCAATGCCACCGGCACCGACGGCCAGTTTTTCTCCTGGCTGGGTCAATTTCAGTGGGTGGAGCAGTTTTCACCGGGGCTGCTGCTGGTGTCTCGGGTTAACGCCCAGCTTACCCCCAACTCGCTGCTGCCCCTAGAGCGCTTTAGCGTAGGTGGTATTGATACGGTGCGCGGCTACGCCCAAAACCAAATAGTGACCGACAATGCCGTCCTCGGCTCGGTAGAGCTGCGCATTCCTCTGTCTGCGATACCCAATCAGCTCCAGCTAATCCCCTTTATTGACGCTGGCACTGGCTGGAATAACCAGACCCCCAACCCCAATCCTTCTGTGCTGCTGGGCACAGGGCTGGGGGTGCAGTGGCAACCTATACCCGACGCCAACCTGCGCCTCACCTACGGACTGCCCCTGATTGGTGTACCCAACCGAGGCGGTTCGCTTCAGGAAAACGGGTTCTACTTTTCGCTGACCTATCAGCCGTTTTGACACCTTGCACTTTTCTGCAAAGCGACTGACCGTAAGGTACAGTTCAATTCTCCTAAAGCCGCGCTAAAGTCTATAGCAAAGGTTCTTACCCTGGTATGGGTAGATGGCTTTGTGACGCGAACAGGCTAGGGCATCATACGCGAAGCACCTGGTTTGATAGGTGTTTTTCTGCTCTTTGCTGCGCTCAGAGACGAGGAGAGTAGGGATTGATTGACGTATCGCCACCCACCCACCCGGAGCAGCTTTTGCGCTGGTGGCACCGCCACCAGACCCGGTGGCTCACAGGTGAGGCCGACACGATTCGCAATGGTCTTCTGCAAGACCTGTTTGCCATTCGTCGCCAGATCGAGCTGGTGACGGATGACGAGACC
>JBARUP010000044.1:0-4026 GCA_049645805.1 Nodosilinea sp. | reverse complement strand
TTGTTGTGCGGGGTGCCAAAGCCCGCCATTCCTGTACGAAAATTCGGGGCCGTGAATGGCCCCTCTTTATTGATCTCGAGGCTTGAGCCTGGAGCGCTGATATTGATAGGTTGATCGGCGAATCTCAAGGCGTGGTCGTGCGGCCCGTTTTCGCTGGCCTTTAGGGAATGCACTTCTGCGCCGCCAGCGCTTCCCACCACTCGATTCGTAAGCGCTGATCCCTGCCCCGCCATGATGATCGCGCGGCCCCGGAAGTCGGGCACTACCAACCGCCGATGCGCTGCCCAGTCACTAGAGGCGCTCGGGCCTAAAGCAGCGGGGGTGCCTGCTGAGTTGAGCAAGCCCCACCCAGCGGTTGAGGCCGCGTTGGCCCACAGCAGCAAAAAAAGCTGCTGCATGATGGCATTTCCCACCGTTGCCCCGCTGGTGGGCGAGCCGATCGTATTGCCGTGGGGGGCGTAGTAGATCAGGCCCTGGGGGCTTGTCCAGAGCCCTGCATTTAGCGTCACCAGGTAGGGCAAATAGATGATTGAGCCTACTACCGGCAAAACAGCAGAGAGGCTGTTCACCTGGGCTTGCAGCGCGGCAATAGCGTTGTAGATAGGGCTCAAGTCGCTCTGAAAGATCGTCGGCGAGATTGAGTCTGGCCGCCCTACGTAAAGCTGGCGATCGCCATCGCTATAGGCCAGCTCACCAAACAGCAAATTAGGCGGAGGGCCACTAGCAGCGGTGCGCCTTGCCTGTACCCTAATTGCCGTCATAGGTACCCCCGTCAACCAGCTGCGCCGCCACGCCATCGGGGTACCAAACTTCCAGGCTAATCGTCCAGTTCGCCACGTCAGCAACCCCGTAGTGATTGTGCTTCACGGCAAGATGGCGCAGGATGTACCCCGCTTCCTCCAGCACAGGCGGCACAGTAAAGCTATAAAGCCGAGGCAAGGTATTGGGAAAAATCGTTCGCAAAAATCGATAGCCACCGTTGGCGTAAAACTCCCCAAGAAGAATCTTATTAAGAAACGAAACCTCAGACGGTTCATAGGTTTGAGTGACCCTAACAGCCGCGTCACCAATCACGGGGAACTCGAACTCTTCCCACTGAAAGCCCGGCTGTTTAGTGCCTAGGGATGACCAACCCACAGTCCAAAAACTCCAGTGATTCAGGAACTATCCCAGCTTGAATAAAGGCTTCAACGTTGGCCTCTGCGGTTTGCCAGTAGGCGTCAGGATCCCAGCGCTCAGAGCGCAGCAGGTCATTAAAATCGTCCTCGGGCCGCTTACCACGAAGAACATCTTCTAGAACCTGCGCCCTAAGTAGAGAGGCTTCAGTCGCCGTCGTCAGCTCCGAGGCAGTCATACCGGCCTCGGAGTTGACGACGGGTAGCAGTGGCTCAAGAAAATCAGCCATCTCGCTTAGGTCCGCTCAGGAATTAAACGGGCCTTATGGGTGGGATCCGTATAAGCGGCAATTAGCTCACTCGCTACCTCGGCAACGGTGTCGGTACTCGTGCCTTTGCCGAAGGGCACCGACAACGAATCGTTGTCGTACTTCAGATAAGGCAACCCGGTAATTTTAGAAAGCGTACGCGTGCCCGTGGGGTCCAAGGTGATACGGGTGATACGGGGAGCTTTGTAGCTCCGGAGGTTGACTGACGTATTGGCCCCTAGGGTTGCCGAGACGTGGGTTTGGGTGGGAGCGATCACACTCAAGGCCTGCCACGCCGGCTGCGAAGCGCTGTCTCGCATCACATGAGCGGTGGCCAGAGGAACAGAAAACGGCTCAAGATAAAGAACCACTGAAGCCGGACGCGGAGGGCCTTGCCCTACGTTATCGTCTACCTCAAGCTGTCCAGAGTAGTAATCGAGTAATCGCTGGCGGGCAGTTGCGCCGCGCAGACCGCGCAAAACGTAATAGTTGCGGGGCTTGGCCATAGGGTTTCCTACCGGAATGCGTCTGAGTTAGGTATACCCACCATGACTACACCGCCTCTCTTTCTGGAAGGGTTGAACCCTTCTTTTTAAACCTTGCCCTAGACAGCCGTGACTAAGGCGGTGGAGTAGGTATAGCTACGGTCGTAAAGCACGATAGGCGAGGCGATGCCGTGAACGTTCAGGAGTGCGTATTGGAATCGACATGAGGCGATCGGGCGCTTGCGGGGAAGTCGCCGCGTCTCACCATAAATGTAATCCCGCTCAGGAATAGTGGGATAGGCTGCCATCGGTTGCTCGTTGACCGAATAGTTCATCTTGGACCAGGTGGGCGAGTCATTTTGAATGTCAAGCACTTTGCCAATTAGCTCGCGCCCTTCTGTTTCTGATCTCACTAATAGTTGCAGCTGGTAGCCTTTGCCCCAGTCGCTGTAGCTGGCCATATCCTTTCCTTTTCGCCAGATATGACCAGACCCGCCAGCACCTAAAACCAATTTTACGCGATTGGCAAAAGTTGCCGCCACAGAAGGGGTAATAGTCTCGCTAGTATGATTCATCAGGCGAAAGGTGATTTCCCCAGCTACAGGAGTATAGCCAGGCTCGACATCTTCGAGGTCTTCCCGAAAATAAAGTTTGATTTGAGGCTGAAACTTTCGAGCTTCTTGAAAGCTGCTGACAGGGATGCCGTAATAGGGGACGCGATAGGTTTGACTTTTAATATGCTCAAAAAACCAGGCTTTTAGCATGGTTTCTAGCATGGTATCGGCATCTTTGTGCTGGCAGGCTCTAGCCAAAGATGCCCGAGGTGCCGTTAAGTCAGGGTCCCAATTATCGTCCACATTCAGGTCAGAGAAATATTCTCGAACCTCACGGTTAAACCACTTTTTAAGGATGTCTTGCAGGTTTTCTGTGGGCTGTGGTGGCTGCGGCATGGGTTACCCCTGTTGGCTGTCAGAAACATTGATTTCGGGGGCGAGGCTGGCGGCTTTATCTTGTGATTCTTTCTCTTGAAGCGGGGCGTTAGGAAGCCACGGGTCAGGAAATCCATTAACTACAGATTCCTTGAATTGGCCAAAGTTTTCGGCTAATTCGTTAGTTTCCTGTTGAATTTCAATCACATTGGAGGTAGCTTGACCAAAGACCGATATACGGTCCTCTGCGTTTTCGGCTGCCCCTGTAACCTTGTCAAAGCGGCTCCTCATGCGGTGCTGGGCTTTGGCTCGTTCGCTCATTTCAGGATAGGCATTCTCGCCCACCACTCGCCATCTTTTCAGAGCATTCCCGATTTTGCCCGTGTTCTCAGCGACCCATTCTATTAAGTCTTGAGTTGAATCTGAGATACTTCTTATCGTCCAGATAACGGCGCTGGCACTGCTGATAATACGGTTCGCCTTGTTCCAGTTTTCGCTGATACCGTTATAGCGTTCAACTCCCAACACATTTTTAAGCAGTCCTTCTACGTTGCTGCTCACAACTTCGTTAACATCGATAACCTGATTTTCCTCATCTCGAATGCCCACTGCCTGAATGCCCTGGCCTACCACTTCCAAGAAAGTCTCGCCCACATTTCTAGACAGCATCGAAACGTTGTGCATTACTCCTACGAAAGTCAGAACGTCCAGGACCTTTTGCATTCGCGTAGCTTCCCAGGCCTTACGCATAAAGGTATTTACATTCCCCAGCAGGTCAAAAATCTGCCCCGTCTTCAGCCTAGATTCAATGCCAATGCCATACAGGCCAGGGAATCCGCTGATGGGGCTAGAGGCTTTCTCCTGTACGTCGGTCGCCTTATTTTGAATATCCATCACCCTCTCCCGCTCATAGATGCAGGTTGGAGGGTTTGGAATGTTGCCTGCTGGCGGCGGCGGCGGCTTGACCACCTGAATATTGGGGTTTGGCTGGGTGCGATTGGTCAAGCTGCCTGTGGGAGTGTTTACCTTCTGTCGTAACCCATCTAGCAACACCACAGGTGTTGCCACTGCTAGCGGCGACGTAGATGCGCCACTGATGGAGCTGCCCGGAATGCCGTCCCAAACCTTTGTCCCACCACCACCACCAGATGAGCCTGTGGGTTTAGTCTTATCCACTGGCTCAAGCGGA
>JBARUP010000043.1:0-4939 GCA_049645805.1 Nodosilinea sp. | reverse complement strand
TACTAGCTTGCCCATGTGCAATCTGTACCTGCAAGATCGCCAGTCAGGCCGTATGCCCCGCTACCGGGGGGTAACGCTGCTGCCCGAGCTGCGTCAGTTTGAGGTGGCGGTGGCGGTGGCTAGCGATAACTGTCGCGACGCCTTCTTTGCCTACGGCGACCACGACATGGTGGAAGTGTTTACTCAATCGGTGCGCATCGGCCACCTCGATCGCCCCATTGGCGACTGGCCCCAGGCCGTCACCCGCACCCCAGCCCAGATCATGGGCCTAGATACCGGGGTGATTGGAGAGGGTCGGCCCGCTGATTTGGTGTTGTTCAAAGCTCGCAACTTTGGTGAACTGCTGGCGCGACCCCAGAGCGATCG
The DNA here is from genome assembly GCA_049645805.1 of Nodosilinea sp. GTDB lineage: Bacteria > Cyanobacteriota > Cyanobacteriia > Phormidesmidales > Phormidesmidaceae > Nodosilinea. The sequence continues at coordinate 4,573 of JBARUP010000043.1, read as the reverse complement.
CATTGTTCTGCGCAGGGGTGTCCCCATTGATGCCGCTCTGCCTGACTATGCCGAACTTGATGATGTGATCGGAATTAGCTAGTTAGGGTCAGCTAGCCATACTCTTTTGACCTGGAAAACCGAACTTCTCTCAGGCTGTGGGTTTGTTAGGCTAAGCCCAGTAGTCAAGCGGGAGATAGTGACAACGCCTCTCGCCTAGCCTAGAGTTGACTACAGTACAGTCGCCCTAGGGGCAAACACTGGCGCGGGTTTTTAGGAGGATAGGAATGGCTGCTACGGGCTTTAAAGACTATTATGCGGTGCTTGGCGTTAGCCGTACAGCGAGTACTGATGAGATTAAGCAGTCCTTTCGCAAGCTGGCCCGTAAGTACCACCCCGACGTTAACCCCGGCGATCAAACTGCTGAGGCTAAGTTTAAAGAGGTCAGCGAGGCCTACGAGGTGCTCTCTGACGTCGACAAGCGAAAAAAGTACGATCAGTACGGCCAGTACTGGCAGCAGGCCAGCCGGGCCGGAGCAGGCAGCGCCTACGGCAGCCCCTTTAGTGCTCCTAGCGACGGCAGCAGCTTTGACTTTAGCGCCTACGGCAGCTTTGACGAGTTCATCAACGAGCTGCTGGGCCGTTTTGCTACTCCGGGTGGGGCGGGGCGCTCATCGTATTCCTATGGAACTCCTGGCGGAACTTCTGGCAGAACTTCTGGCGGTACGCCCGGCAGCACTGGCTTTGGCTACGACACCGCGTCTAGTCAGTCTTTCGACCAAGAGGCCAACATTCGCCTCACTTTTAGCGAAGCCTTTCACGGGGCGCAAAAGCGCCTGCGCATTGGCAACGACAGCATAGAGGTGCGCATTCCCCCAGGGGCTAAGCAGGGCAGCAAGATTCGCCTTAAGGGCAAGGGGCCGATGAACCCCTACTCTAAGCAGCCCGCCGACATCTACCTGGTAGTGCAGCTTGACTCCCACAGCTTCTTTAAGCTTGAAGGCGATAGCCTGACCGCTGAGGTGCCTATTACTCCAGATGAGGCGGTGCTGGGCGGCAAGATCGACGTGCCGACTCCCAACGGCAGCGTCACCATGAATCTGCCAGCGGGTATTCGCTCGGGCCAGAGCCTGCGTCTGCGGGGTAAGGGCTGGCCTCGACCCAAGGGCGATCGCGGTGACCTGCTGATCAGAGTTCTAATCACACCTTCTAAATCCCTGAGCGATACCGAGCGCCAGCTTTACGAGCAAATTCGCGACAGCCGCACCACCAACCCTCGCCAGAGTTTGACAAATACGCAGCTGTAGAACGAGCCCCAGCGCCGTCGAGGGCGGGCTCATTCTACAGCTGCCGCAAAATTCAAAAGGTCCTAGGTTCTCTGACGATTGGAACCTAGGACCTTTCGTTTAGCCGTGATTCAGCTAAATTTTGGCGCGGCTAAAGTCGCCGTAGAACAGGCTCAGCAGCGCCCCACAGCCTGCCAGCTTCAGCACCTCTAGGCCAAAATACAGGCCGTGCATTTTATCCATGGCGGCGGGTACAGCAGCAGTAGCGAAGGGATCTAGGGATGCGCCCAGGGCACCCATGGCCGGAGCGACGACGTAGGTAAGCACGAGGGTAATCACCAGCAGCGCAGCGGTAATTTCGGTAGCCCAGCGGCTGCGGAAACCGCTAGCGATCACATCTTGCTCGCGGCGGGCCTGACGAGCCACTAGCAGCCCGGTAAAGACAACGCCCACGCACAGCAGCTCCATACGATTAAACACCCAGAACATGGAGTAGCCCACGGGGCCAAAATCGGGCTGGTTCAGCATGCCCCCCACAAACAAACCGGGCATGATTACAAAGTCCATTAGCAGGCTGCTGCTGAACCAGAACATCAGCGCAAACAGCACTGCTCCAACCCATTGAGTGGGTCTAGGAGCAGGACGGGAAAGGGTATTCATTGATATAGGCCTTGTAAACTATGAATGGTGAAGCTGGTCAGGAACTCGCTAGATAGCTCTGAGTTCCTTATCTATCAATGATTTCACCCTAGCGAACTTTTTCGGCTGATAGTGTGAACTATTCTTTCGGAGCTGTTCTTTTGGCGCTGCTGTTACGTTCCGATACAGAGGCTAAAGCCGTTTCAGCATCAAAGCTTAGGGCGATCGCAGCGATCCTGTAATTACCCAAAGCGAGAAAAATCGTAACCTCTCGTCACAGGTGGTAATGCTTTGGCACAATCCTTAAAGGCGAGTCTGACAAATTTCTGGCGGAGCAGGACAGCGACCATGACGCACCTGCGTATTCTCTTAGTGCCCCCGTCTCTAGGGAAACCGACACACCACCTGCCCTAAAATCTTCCCCTGGGGTACTAGGCCAAACTGGCGGCTGTCCGTGCTAGCGGCGGCGTTTAGCCCCTTCAAGAAGCAGCCCTGCCCTTCGATATAGACTACCCACTTAATTAACCTCAGCTCCGGCTGGCGAGGATGGATAGCTACCACCAAATCTCCCGGCGCAGGCGGCTGGCGATAGGCGAAGGGATTTATCAAGACCTCCGTACCCGCCGATAGCAGCGGCTGCATAGACTCGCCTACAACGCGAAATCGCCGCCGCCGTTGCAGCAGCCACAGCACCACATCAGTGGGGCGGCTGTTGCGCAGGTGCAACGGCGGTCTTGCGGTAGTGAATGGATCGCTCACCAGGGCTAAGCTAGAGAAAAGAGATGATGAAGTTAGGAAGATAAGAGGCTTGTTCGAGACATACCCTCTCACCTACCTCACTTTCTCTATCGACCTCTAGCTAGCGGTGTACCAAGAAACGTCGCGGTTCTTGGTGGCCCAGAACATGTTGTGGATCTTTTGTACGGCTTCCATCAGCTCACTAGCGTGCTGCGCACTAACTTCTACTTTAGTAGCCGAGCAAAGCTTAGCTGCTTTCCAGAAGGTGTCGTGCAGGTCGGGAAACTGCTCTAGGTGCACAGGCTTGAAGTAGTCGGTCCAGAGAATCAGCAGCTCATCTTTAGTAATCTGAGCCTGCTCCTCTTTAATGGCCGTGTAGCGGGAAAAGGTGTTGTGGTAGGCCACCGCAGCCGATTTATCGCTAGAGTCGGGCATCTCTAAATCCATCAGTTTCTTGGTCATAGATACGACGGCTTCAGCGGCTACGCGAGCCGAAGATGGGTCATAGACACCGCAGGGACCATCGCAGTGGGCGTGTACCTCATCTGCGGGGAACCATTCCTGTAGCTGGGCAATTGCTTGGTTGAGCATAATCATCCTGGTAATGAATAGGTAGCGTTGGAACTATAACTTTCTACGATTTCTGATGCTTTTGGCCTCAGCCGCGCCGCTTGCTCGCTTTGGATAAAGAATCCCTGCGCTGAGCAGAGGCATAAGCTAGACCACGCTTCACATTGTTAACGCTATTGAGCCCTTCTGCAACCTTTAATTCTTAGCTGAACGACAAACTCAGCTTATACAGCGCCGTTTGACTAGTGCTTTCAACCCTTTGTTCAGTACATTTGTATAGGCCTGTATAAGCCATCTAGGCGACCTATCTATATCCTCTATGTCTCTCTCCGCTGCAACGTCTTTCTTTACGGGTTTTTGGATTCGATCGCTGGTACTGGTTGTTTTGGGCACCGGACTAGCGGGCTGTAGCGATCTACTGCTGTTAATTTCAGACCTGGCTGCTCCCGCTGATCTTTCAACCCTGCCCCCCTGCGTTGATGACGACTGTAGCTGCGGCGACTTTGCTAGTCAGCCCCAGGCACAAGCGGTACTAGAGGCTTTTACAGGCGACCCCTACGGCCTTGATGGCGACGGCAATGGTGCCGCCTGCGAGCTGCTGCCGCCACAGCCGCCATTGGCTGACCCACCGGCCCCACCCTCCAGCAACCCCCACCTGGCGCTAGGGAATCCCAGCCATGCGGCAGCTACAAATCCCAATAATTATTTGCTGCAGCGCAACCAGTATGTGCTGAGCTACAGCCGCGATCGCAATAGTTTGAACTGGGCCAGCTGGGAGGTCGACGCTGGCTGGCTAGGCTCAACCCCTCGCCAAGATAACTTTCGCCCCGATGGCGGCCTGCCCCAGGGGTTTTACCAGGTCACCCCTAACGACTACCGGGGCAGTGGCTACGATCGCGGTCATGTAGTGCCTTCAGGCGATCGCACGCGCACCGTTGGCGACAACGCGGCTACCTTTTTAATGACCAACATTGTGCCCCAGGCTCCTAACAACAACCGTGGCCCCTGGCGATCGCTAGAGGAGTACGGTCGTGATCTGGTCTATCAGTACGACCGCAGCCTACATGTGTTTGCTGGAGGCTACGGTAAGCAGGGCAGCGTTGGCAACCGCGCGATCGCAATTCCTTCTCGCCTGTGGAAAATTATCGTGGTTTACGACCGACTGCCCAACGGCGGCCTAGGGATTGGCAGCGAGACCCAGGTGATTGCCGTAGATATGCCTAATAGCAACCAGGTCGGCTCTGACTGGCGTTACTATCAAACCTCTATTCAGCGCCTTGAAGTAGCCACGGGCTATACGTTTCTAGCGAACCTTCCTCCAGAGCTTCAGGCCGCTCTCAAGGCACAAACCAGTGCTGTAC
>JBARUP010000042.1:0-9800 GCA_049645805.1 Nodosilinea sp. | reverse complement strand
CCGCCGCTCTATCTGCCAATATTCTCCCCCCAGATCTGGCGGCACCACCAGCATGTCAAACAGCTCGGCCTGGTCTTTGCCCGGCGATCGCCGCAAAATGCGCCCCCGCCGCTGAATAAACTGGCGCGGATTACTGCTGCTGGCCAAGATCACAGCGGTTTGAATGGCCGGGATATCCACCCCTTCATCCAGGCAGCGAATAGCCACCAGCCCCTTTAGATGCCCTTTCTCGAAGGCGTAGCGCAGGTCATCCCGTCCGCCCAGGGTGGTCTCGGCGATGTAGGGCTCGACCGCGAAGCCCAGACGGTACTTTAATAGCTCGGTCACTGCCTCTAGCTGGCGGCGGCTTTCTTCGGTGGTTTCGTCCTCTACTGAGCCATCGCCACAGTAAAAGAGCGTGTGGTCGGTATTGAGTCGGTTGGCCATCAGCGCTCTCAACTGAGTGAGCTTGTTCTCGGCGCTGCAAATTAGCCTGGCCCGCTCGAACAGCAGCCGCTCTAAGGCGGTGTTGTCGTCCCGACCGCCAATGCCCATGGCCCGACCAATGGCCACCGTTAGCTCAGCGTAGCGTTCAACCTCCTCGGGGGTCAGCTCGATCAGGATTGGGGTGTAGGTGTACTGCACCAGCGCTCCCGCCTGAATCGCATCCCGTAGGGTAAATTCGGGCTCTAGCACTGGCCCAAAATAGTCAAAGATGCGTTTTGTGCCAGCGTCGTCGAAATGGCGCTCTGGAGTGGCCGATAGGGCAAGCCGCAGTTTGATCGCTTCCGGTAAGCAATTTGCTAGATTTTCGGCCCCCAGGTTGTGGGCCTCATCGCCAATGATCATGGCCAACTGCAGCTGAGGCAGAAACGCCAGCTGAGATTGCAGCGAGTCCTGCCGCAGAGTTGCGTTAGTGGTGATGATTGTTACGAAGGGCTGCCGTTCGCCTATTACTCTCAACAACTGCCCTTGCAGATCGTTCTGCCAAGTGCGGGCGCGATCGAAAGCCAGAACGGGGTCTAGGTTGAATTTGCGGCATTCCTCTGCCCACTGAGTGACCAGGTGGCGATAGGGGCAGACAATCAGCAAAAGTTTCAGGGGTTTGCTTTGGGCCTGACACTTTTGATAGAGTTCGGCTGCGATCGCCAGCGCTGTAATCGTCTTGCCGCTGCCCGTCGCCATCTTTAGCGTGCCGCGCCCTCTGTTGGCAAACCAGTTGGCGATCGCCTGCTGTTGATACGGTCGTAGGTTCAACCAAAAGGGAAGCGTTGGAATTCCGGACGGTGGCGAAGGGGGCTGTTCAACAGCGGGATCGTAGCCTTCGTCCAGGGCGGAAACCCTGGGCTCCTGGGTTGGCGGTTGAGTCGGGCAAAACGTAAGCAGCGATCGCGCTACCGCCTCCGGAAATGGCATCACCTCTACATTCTTCGTCTGGTCATTCCACAAATCCTGAAAGTTTTTCGCTTTCTGTAAAGCCCGCTGGCTCACCCCCGCATCCCAAGAGCAATAGACATCCAAACACTCAAAATTATCAATCAATGCACTGGCGCTTTCATTGGCCGACCCGGTAAAGGCCACCACATGACTATCGCTATCTACAAAGATGCCCAACTTCTCGTGGTAAATTCCCCGTTGCCGCAGCGTTTTGGGTATCGCCAGCTTAATTTCTAAGAGCCCCTTACTGAGCAGCCACACCAATGCCGCCAACCGGTCTTGCACCACCTGGGGCAACTCCACCTCCAGCTCGCGCAGCAGAGCCGCTTCAATGGTTTGCTTCCGGTTCTTGAGCCCTTGCTCGATCGCCTGCACATCTTCTTCTGACAGTTGAGGTGACGTGATCAGGCGCATTTGCCCCCCAGAGCGCACAAACGCCGTCAGCCCCTGGGCCACACAAGCCATCGACGAGCTTGAAAAATAGCCCACCGCGCGGTTATAAACCGTCGCCTGCTCTAGGCACGGAATGTAGAAATCTTTGACGATGTTGCACTCGCTGCTCCGATACTCATCCCGAATCTGTAGCTCTTTCAGGCTCAAGGCTGCAAGCTCAACGGCACGTTGCCTTCAAGTATAGGCAGGGCAACAGGGAAGGGTTCGCGGTTTATAACGTAATGTTCATAAACAAAAAGGCGAGGATCAAACCCAAAGTTCTGACACCTGTCGGCAGTCGAGGGTTCTACAGAACAAACCTGGGATGTATTGTTAAGGCGACACCCGGATTCGAACCGGGGGATGGAGGTTTTGCAGACCTCTGCCTTACCACTTGGCTATGTCGCCACCTTATTCAGCTTACGAGTATAGCAAACTCAGAAGCGCAGTTGAACAGCGATTTGGGCCAGCATCGATCGCTGCGGCTAGGGCATTTAGGCGATCGCCCAGCTCAGCACAGGCTACCCCTGCGCGCTGGGCTGACGAAACTGATAGATGTCTTGAAGCGCGATCGCCCAGCTGCTGGCCAGCGATGCCAGCAGCTGTTCACCTTTTTCGAGGGTTGCTACGGTGGGGTCGCCCAGCACTCCGCTGGTGCTGAGGTCTCGGGTCACCCAGGCAAAGGGCAGCGCACCTTCCATGGTAAGCCAGCTGTCGGTGGGCAAATTCTGCGGAAATTCGGTCTTGGCCCGATCCATACGAACCTGGTCGGGCAGAATTGACAGCATCAGGCTGGTCTCGGCATCTCCGGCGTGAATGCCCAGCTCTAGCTCTTTTAGAGTTAGCAAGTCTCCGGCGCAGTTGGGCACCGCCCACACAAAAAGCGGAAACACCATCAGATCTGGGTGGGCCAGGTGCAGGTCGCGGGCCGCAATTTCTAGAATTTGCGGCTGACCGCCGTGAGCATTGAGCAGCACCAGCTTGCGAAACCCTGACCGGTAGAGGCTTTCAGCCACGTCATGAATGACTCTTAGCATCGTTTCTGCCGAGAGGGTGATAGTACCTGGGAAGTGCCAGTGTTCGTTTGATTTGCCGTAGTAGAGGGGCGGCAGACTGTAGACCGGCGTCGTCTCATTGAGCTGCGCCATAGCTCTACCTAGCACCGTTGTGCAAATAGCGCTGTCTACCACCAGCGGCAGATGCGGCCCGTGCTGCTCGATGGCTCCCATGGGCTGCACAATAACGACGTTCTCGCGATCGGGCATAGCCTCGACATCAGTCCAGGTTAAGTAGGGAAAGTAGCGGTGGGGCGGAATAGTGTGGTGCATGGGTAAAGCTCAGGTAGATAGAGTTTGTTGGAAATACTGACAACAGGCTTGACAAATCTCGGCTAAACGGTAACAATGAATACAGAAATAAGTCGTTCATCTCTCATTTGAGAGACGGAAGTAGAGCTACTGCTCGAAGGAACGCGCCTCTGTTTATACACCTTCACTCACTTAAGGAGAGGCGAGAGATGTCCTTGAAATATCGCGGCGCTGATTACGAGCAAGCTACCTCCCAGGTGGCTGTTGCTGAAGAAGTTATCGGTCGCTACCGTGGCGCGGTTGCTACCCGCCAGGTTGCTACACAAGCTAAAGCCACTCATCCCCAGGGTCTTAAGTACCGTGGGGCTCCAGTTCGCTAAGCAGTGTTGCTAGGCTAAGTTTGCCCGGTTAGGCTAAGTCTGACTCCGTCTGTAGGTTTTGGCTACGCTGGAGTCAGATACTTACTTGAGTTCCGATATTCTTCGAAGCGCCTCTGCGGGGGCGCTTTTTTGTGCGATAGGCTTACACCAGAGCTAAGGACTCTCGAATAATCTCATCACACCGTTTAGGAGCACTATTGGCTGTTTTCGCGTATCTGTTGGGGCTAGTTACAGGGTTGCTGCTGCTGGCTTGGCAGTGGCGGCAGGGGCACTCCCGCGAGCAGCGGCTGATCAGAACGCTCAACGTAACCGACTGGTCTACAGCCCTGAAGCAGGTTGAGCAACTGGTTCAGACTCAGCCTCAGCAGCAGCGGCAGCTGCGATCGCTAGGCACCAGCCGTGACACTCTAGATCACATTTTGCAGGCAGCCCCGGTCGGCTACCTTCAGGTCGATGAAGAAAATCGGCTCACCTGGTGCAATGAGCAGGCTAACCAACTGCTAAAGATGAATCAGCCCCTTGCCGGGCCTGTTCAGCGACGACGGCTGCTGCTAGAAGTAGCCCGCTCCTACGAACTCGATGCCCTAATCGAAGAAACCCGCGAAAAACAAACCCGCTGTCGGCGGGAGTGGGTGGTTTATCAGGTCTCTCCTGATCCTCTTTACCCTAAAGAAAAGCCTGCCTACCCCCTGCGGGGCTGTGCTATTCCCCTTGATCGTGGGGCCGTGGGCGTATTCTTAGAGAATCGTCAGGAGGCGGCGCTGCTCGTGCAGCAGCGCGATCGCTGGACCTCTGACGTTGCTCACGAGCTCAAAACCCCACTCACCTCAATTCGGCTAGTAGCCGAAACGCTCCAGCCTCGTGTGGATGATAGCCAGCGGCGCTGGCTCGATCGCCTTGTCAACGAAACCATTCGTCTCAGCAATCTGGTTGAAGATTTGCTTAATCTCAGTCGTCTCCAGGACAATCACTTTCAAGGCCTCACCCTAAAGCCCGTTGATCTCCCTCAGCTTATTCAGCGGGCCTGGGTCAGTCTAGAACTCCTAGCCTTGGTCAAAGATCTCACCCTGTCCTACGACGGCCCCTCCCGCTGTTTGGTTAGTTTGGATGAGACCTTGTTTTACCGGGTGCTGATCAATTTAATCGACAACGCTATCAAGCACAGTCCCGCCAGCGCTACTATCTTTGTCCGCCTGATTGTCTCTGGCGGCACTGACAAAACCAGCAGCGCCCAGCCCGATACTCTGGCTCTCGAAGTGATGGATATGGGGGCTGGCTTTAGCGCTAAAGATTTGCCCTACATTTTCGACCGCTTTTATCGAGCTGACTCATCCCGCAGCCGCAGCGACCTGCCCCCTGGAGCCTCGGGGACCGCTGCTGAGGTCAGTCGGGGTACTGGACTGGGCCTGGCGATTGTGAGTCAAATCGTAGAGGTCCACAGCGGCACTATTACCGCTGCTAACCATCCAGATTTGGGCGGTGCCTGGCTGCAGCTGCGACTGCCTGCTGCTGCCCAGCTGGACCAAGCATCACAAGAAGTGAACGGCGAATAGCGTGAAAAGCTCAAAATAGTGTCTGAGAATTTATACTTAGACAGCATGAAGTGCTGCCATACTTGTTAGGTTGGTTATGTCTTCGGGTAAGGGTATAAGCTTCCCCATTTGTCTTCGCCCCATTTTTTACTTTTACGCTATGGCAGAGCGGCTGCAAAAGATTCTTTCCCAGTATGGCCTGGCCTCCAGACGGCAGGCTGAACACATGATTGAATCGGGTCAGGTGCGAGTCAACGGAGAAGTTGCCTACCTAGGGCAGCGAGCGGACCCTAGCTGCGATCGCATTGAGCTAAACCAACGCCCCCTCCAGGCCCAGCATCGTCCCTCTCCGTACTACCTGCTGCTGCATAAGCCCCTCAGTATGGTATCTACCTGCGCCGATCCCCAGGGGCGACCCACGGTGCTGAGCGCTCTACCGCCTAATCTGCACAGCGCAGGGATCCATCCCGTGGGTCGGCTCGATGCCTACACGACAGGGGCGCTGCTGCTGACTAACGATGGTAATTTCACCTTTCGTCTTACCCATCCTCGCCATGATGTTCCCAAAACCTACCGCGTAGGCGTAGAGGGGCGGGTGCTACCCAATGCCCTGGAGAATTGGCGTCGCGGCATCCAGCTCGACGATCAAACTACCCGGCCTGCTAAAGTACGGGTGCTAGCCCAGGGGAGGCACCGTACCGAGCTGGAAGTTGTGCTAAAAGAGGGGCGCAACCGACAAATTCGCCGTGTCGCCCAAGCCCTAGGCTACCGGGTGCTAGACTTACACCGAACTGCGGTGGGTTCAGTCGGGTTGAACAACCTCAACGTAGGGTCCTATAGGGCTTTATCATCTGCTGAAATTAAGGCATTATTAGCAGAGTCATCGGCTCAATCAGCCACTGTTCAGCTGTCTCCCCCGTCCATAGATCATTCGCCGTTTTAAGCTAGATTTTTCCCTGTATGAAGACAAAAGAGTTGGCTGACCCCAATGCCGTTTATCAAAATCAGCTTTTAGAGCTGGGTACTTTGCTGCGAGCGGCTCGTCAGCAGCAGGGACAAACCTTAGAATCTCTGGCTAAAACAACCCTGATTCGGCCTAGCCTAATCGCTGCTATCGAGCAGGGTGACCTAGATGGGCTACCAGAACCTGTCTATATTCGCGGCCTAATTCGCCGCTATGGTGACGCCCTTCAGCTTGATGGTGAGACCTTAGCCAGTCAGTTTTTTACCCCTCCCCGCATTCAGCGCCGGTCCTGGAAAGAAACTCCAGCAGCTCAGCTGCGTCCCCTCCACCTCTACGGGGCCTACTTTATGCTGCTGGTGGCTGCAGTTAGCGGGTTGTCCTACGTGCTGCGGCAAACCGCTCCAGAAGTAACGGTACTGCCGCCGCTGAATCCCCTAGATCAGACAGAGACTAGATCCAATAGCGCCAGCATCGAAAAGGTTCCTGCCGCTTCAGCCTCTGCGCCGGAAGATTCTGAGTCTCCTATTAAAGTCAAAATGACTCTGACAGCTCAGTCCTGGTTACGCATCACCTCTGATGGTAGAACTGAGTTTGAAGGCATCTTACAGCCTGGTGATTCTCGCCTGTGGACAGCCGACCAGGCGCTGACTATTCGGGCTGGCAATGCTGGGGCCGTCATAGTTAGCTACAACGATGATCAGGCTGAAGCTCTGGGTCAGCCTGGTATGGTGCGAGAAATTACCTATTCGCCTATTGAAGCGGTGAGCTTGGCCTGGTGAGACTAGGCTGAGGGGGCTCATACCAAATCCGGACCGCAACCCCCGATTTTACGAAGGCCAACCTGTACGGCCATATGGCATTCGCCCTGATGAGTTGGGGATAGCTCACAGGATTGAGTATCAGTTATTGATAGAGGTAGCTAGGTTTTGCTCTAGCTACCTCTATCTGTCTATGCAAACGCTACACGTTCCCCTGTAGCGCTTGGCCGGTGGTTACTGCCCCATGTCACTGGGCCTACTAGCTGGGGTTGGCAACCGATAGATTGTCTTCTCCCTGCGACATATCCAAGATGAATGGCACACTGCTATCCGAGCCCATTACCAGAACTCGGGGTACCTGCGCCCCACCCTCTTTCCAGGCCTCAATGGCTTCTTTTTGCAGCACCAGCTTGCCGCCCTGGGCCTTGAGCGTTTCGGCAATCAATCGCTGGGCTTCAGCCCGACCTTTGGCCCGGTTAATTTCGGCCTGAGCCTCTTGCTCGGCCTCCTGAGCAATATAGACGGCGCGACGGGCGCGCTGCTCAGCAATTTGCTTATCTTCTACGGCCTTGGCAAAGTCGGTCGAAAAGTTCAGATCGACCACGCTAGTATCTAGCACCAAAATACCGTACTTGGCCAGACGAGTTGTCAGAGCGTCGTCAAAATCCTGCTTTAGCTCAGCCCGCTGAGTGATAGCCTCTTCTACAGTCCGGCGGGCAGCGGCGATCTTGAATGACTCCTGGGTTTGGGGAGCCACAATTTTAGAGACTAGGTTTTCTAAGGTGCCTTGGGTACGGCGAATGTTGACGACTTCGGTGGGGTCGAGGCGGAAGTTAATAGCAAAGCGGCCCGAGAGATCTTGAAGATCTTTAGTTGAGCTTTGAGCGGGAACCTCAAACTTTTGCACGGTGACATCGTACACGTCGACATTGGATACCAACGGTGGTTTCAGGTGAATACCCTCCAGCAGAGCACCATCCTGGGATTTGCCCAGAACGCTGAGCACTCCGGCCTGACCGGGGTTAACAATTACAAAGCTGCTGGTCACCAGGGCCAAAGCCACGATAGCGAGAAAACTCAGTACTACTGGCGGCCAGTTCAAATTTGAAGATTTCAACGACAGTTCCTAAATATGCTGCCTTTCTACGGTATCGGCTATTTAACCGAGCGGGAAGGTTCTTCAGCAAGGCTTTGGATAGTTACTGGCTAGGTAACCCACTAACCTGTCCTGCCCCGGCTACTACCTCTCCTATAGAGTAGGCGTCTATCTGATGCTGTTTCAGCCAGTTCAGGGCCTGGTCGACGTGGTTAGCAGGCACCACTAAGGCAAATCCAACTCCCATATTAAACGTGTTGTAGAGGTCGCCCTCCGGTACCTGCCCCGCTATTGCCAGCCAGTCGAACACGGGCGGCACGGGCCAGGTGCCTGCTTGAAGATGAATGCTTTGCTCTACACCCAGGCAGCGGGGCAGGTTCTCAGGCAGGCCGCCGCCGGTAATATGAGCCATACCGTGGATAGCTAGCCCCTCTCGGCGGGCCTTCAGCACTGGCTCTACGTAGATACGAGTAGGGGTAAGCAATACCTCGGCCAAACTTTGGGAGCCGAGGGTAGGAACGACTTCATCCCAGCGGTAGCCGCCCCCCGTTTGACCAGGGCGCTGTCCTTCGGCAACTACTTTGCGCACTAGGCTAAAGCCGTTGCTGTGCACGCCGCTGCTAGCTAAGCCAATGACGCGATCGCCCACCTGCACCTGACTCCCGTCTAGTATCTGAGACTTCTCGACTACGCCGACGCAAAAGCCCGCCAAATCGTACTCGCCAAGACCGTAAAACCCTGGCATCTCGGCAGTTTCGCCCCCTAGCAGAGCGCAGCCAGCCTGACGACACCCGGCTACAATGCCTTCAACCACCTCGGCTAAGGCCGCGGGTTCTAGTTTACCGGTGGCCAAATAGTCAAGAAAAAACAGCGGCTCAGCCCCGCTGGTTAGAATGTCATTGACGCACATCGCAACCAGGTCAATGCCAATAGTGGCGTGGCGCTGAGTTGACTGGGCGATTTTGAGCTTGGTGCCAACCCCGTCGGTTCCTGATACTAGTACCGGCTCGCGGTAGCCCGTCGGCAGTTCGCAGAGGCCGCTAAAACCGCCCAGGCTGCTCAACACCTCAGGTCGACGAGTGCTATCTACCAAACTACGGATGTGCTGCACAAAGCTGCGCCCTGCTTCTACGTCTACGCCAGCATCCCGATAGTCCATAGGGTTTAGTGTCCTTTTGTGTTATCTAGGCTCTTACCTTAGAAACAGGGGCGAGCTTCGTCAACGGGTAGTGCTTAGGCAGCAGCGATCGCCTGACTCTAATTGCCTGATTGACTAGGTTTTGAATCTAAATAGTTCTCGCGTCGGCAAAGCCTTACTTCTAGACGCGTATAGAGTTAAACACTACTCTCTGACAAGAGCTCCTTTGTAAAACGATGGGCCGCAGAGCTAGACCTGTAGGCTCGAACGGTCTAGTCTTCTGCCAAATCAGGAAGGTATTTTTTGATACTTTTCTGGTTCCCCAAGTCAGTCTTTTCTGACAAAGCCCGCACTGAGCGATGGGTGGAACTGATTGTTTTTACGTAACTAATTTCACTGAACCCATAACTAATTCAAAATCTAGTCGTGGCCTTTACAGGGCCAGCAGGCTAGACGCAGCCGTTAGTCCAGCCATTTTTGTAGAGCGTGCTACATTTTTATTTTTCGACCGGAGAGTATGCCGCTAACCTCTCCCCGGATTCGCAAGCCTGGTTGAACGTGCTAGGTTACATGTCGATTAAAAAGCCGAAGGCCAATTTTCAACGAGTGCGGGCTTTTAAGGTGATTCCTGTGTCGCCTGTTCTGGGAACTTTTCTAAAGACCAGAATTTACACCCCGCCTCTTTACTGTTGAACTCTTTTGGTGTAAATGAAACATTCCGTATTGGGCGGACTGACGGTTGCCGTCGCGATGTCCGTCTTTGGAGCACCTTTGCCC
>JBARUP010000041.1:0-5332 GCA_049645805.1 Nodosilinea sp. | reverse complement strand
CCAATCCCCACTGCAAACCAAGCTCAACAGCAGCACCTCTGGCGATGCCGCTGAGCAAGAAGCCGATCGAATGGCTGAAACCGTGATGCGACAGCCCGCATCGCCGCCAGCGGTACCCTCGGCTGGTCCTGAAGACGGTGTTTTAGCTCAGAGTCAGGGACTTTACGGCGGCGGCGGGCATCCTCTTTCGCCTGACCTGCGCCACTTTTTTGAGTCCCGCTTTGGGCAAGACTTAGGTCAGGTCCGCATTCACACTGACGCCACTGCTGCCGCCTCGGCCCAAGCTCTCAACGCCAGGGCCTTCACCCTCGGCAAAAACGTTGTCTTTGGCCCCCAGCAGTATGCTCCGCAGACTACGGTAGGGCGTCGGCTTATTGCCCACGAGCTCACCCACGTGCTGCAACAACAACAGTCTGCGGCTCCAGCCGTTATTCAGCGAGATCCCAGGCCGCCTAGCCCTAGAGATGCGGCCCTCGTGCGTCGCGCCCGCGCTCGGCTGGCCGTTATTGAGCCGCTCTTGACCCAGCTTAGAGTGCAAAGTACTCGCACCGTTCAAGACAGGCTGGATACGCTGCGGCAGCGAGAAGCCCTAGATGCCAACAGCGCCGATTTGGGGCCACCCGGCCAGCGACAGCAAATGGAAGAAGCTAACCTCGGTCAGCTCAACCAGCATCCGCTGCGCATTGAGGTCAGTGCTTCAACGGTGACGTTCAGGGTAAATTTTCAGGTCAAGTTTCAAGACAGCACTATGGGCGATGAGCAATATCAAACGCTGATCACCAACATGCAGGCTGGCATTGCTCAAGTGTGGAATCACCAACTATCAGGGGACGCGTTTGGCGGCAGGCGATTCTGGTTGATTCCGACCTTTACGCGGGTGGCGGTGGACGCGGCCCGCGATTTGAATTATTGGCTAGTCGTAGTGCGATCGCAGGATTTAGGCGTAGCTACCTATCCCGGCTGCACCCTAGATGCCACCGATCCCGCCGTTCCAACCTCTGTAACCAGCTCAACCTGCGATGGGGGCGTCATGGTCATCCCTCCTCGCCACCTATCGCGATCGTCGATCCTGGGGCACGAAACCTTACACCTGTTTGGTTTAGTCGATCGCTATATGAGCCTTACCTCAGTGCTTCCTGGCCAAGCGCCCGTGGTTGAGAACGACCCAACGCGAGAAACGGGCGGACGGCCTGACCCGCTGGGCACCGAGAGCGGCACCATACTGCGGGAAGATTTGGGCTTTTTGTTTGTCCATCTAGGGGTCTACGACCAAGAGCTGACTCGACTGCACGCCAACATGGCCACCCTGGAGGGAGAAATTCACCGGCTCAGAGAGATTGTCCGGCTGGGGCGCGATCCCAATTCTCTAATCGACTCGGTAATCCGCCGAGATTTTAATGACAGGCTGATTCGGTCGGCTGAAGACCTGTGACAAGACAACAACGAAGTTGGCTCTGTGTGTTCCTGCCTGTATCAATCCTGTAAACTAGTACACAACAAACAGGCATACGGCACCTTTTCTCGACGCTTATCCATGACTCACGCCACCGACATTCACACCTTAGCCCGCTGGATGGCGGCAGACTTTAGCAACCAGCAGCAGGCCTTTGACAACCCGCCATTGTTTGCCCACATTCGCGTGTGCATGCGCCCGCTGCCTCACGAGACTTTAGATGGTCTGGGCTTCTATATCGAGCAGGCCTATGATTTTCAGCTCAGACAGCCCTATCGCGCTCGGGGCATGCGGCTTAGCGCCCAAGGCGATCACATTTTGATTGAGAACTATACTCTCAACGACGGCGAAACCTTTCACGGGGCCTCCCGCGATCCAGAGCAGCTCGCCAAGCTCACTACCGACCGCTTCCAAAAAACTCCCGCCTGCAACATGATTGTCCACTGGACGGGCCATAGCTTTAAGGGCGCTGTGGAACCGGGTAACGCCTGTATGGTTACTCGCAACGGTAAACTCACCTATCTCGACAGCGCGTTTGAAATCGACGCCGACCGATTCATCAGCTGGGACAGAGGCCGCGACCCGGAGAGCAATGAGCATATTTGGGGGTCGCTGGCGGGGCCGTTCATGTTTAAGCGCAGAGCCAGCTTCGCCGACGAAGTTAAGGCTTAATTAGCCGCGCTGTAGCACAGCTAAAACTCCACTCCCGTCTATTATGGGAAACACGCACCCGTGCAGCATTAGGAGTCAGGGACGTGGAGTCCAAATACAACCCCGCAGACATCGAGAAAAAGTGGCAGCAGGCCTGGGCTGAGCAAGGGCTAAATCGGGCTGTTGAGAATCCTGACCAGCCGAAGTTCTACGCGCTGTCGATGTTTCCCTACCCGTCGGGGAACCTGCACATGGGCCACGTACGCAACTACACCATCACCGACGTGTTGGCGCGGGTGCGGCGCATGCAGGGCTACCGGGTGTTGCATCCCATGGGCTGGGATGCCTTTGGGCTGCCCGCTGAAAATGCCGCCATCGATCGCGGTATACACCCGGCCCAGTGGACCGATCAAAACATTGACCAGATGCGATCGCAGCTCCAGGAGCTCGGCCTCTCCTACGACTGGGAGCGCGAGGTGGCCACCTGTGCGCCCGACTACTATCGCTGGACCCAGTGGATTTTTATTCAGATGCTGCAAATGGGGCTGGCCTACCAGAAAGAGGCGGCGGTGAACTGGGACCCGGTCGACCAAACGGTGCTGGCCAACGAGCAGGTGGATAGCGAAGGTAAATCCTGGCGATCGGGCGCGATCGTCGAGAAAAAGCTGCTGCGCCAGTGGTTTCTCAAGATTACCGACTACGCCGAAGAACTGCTGAGCGATCTCGACCATCTGCCCGGCTGGCCCGAGCGGGTGCGCACCATGCAGGCCAACTGGATTGGCAAATCCACAGGTGCTCAGGTTGTGTTCAAAACCGAAACCGGTGATGACTTGCCCGTATTCACCACCCGGCCAGACACTCTGTGGGGGGCCACCTTCATGGTGCTGTCGCCCGAGCATCCCCTAGTCGAAAAACTCACCGGCCCCGACCACGTGGCGGCTGTAGACGACTACCGCAAAGAAGCCGCTGCCAAAAGCGACATCGATCGCACCGCCGAAGACCGCGAAAAAACCGGCGTGTGGACGGGCAGCTATGCCGTAAACCCAGTCAACGGAGCTAGAATTCCGGTCTGGATTGCCGACTACGTGCTGATGGGCTACGGTACCGGGGCCATTATGGCGGTGCCCGCCCACGACCAGCGCGACTTTGCCTTTGCCCGCAAGTTTGCGCTGCCTGTCGAAGTCGTAGTGCAGCCTGAGGGAGAAGCGCTGGACGGCAACGCGATGACAGGGGCTTGGTCCGGCGAGGGCAGCATGGTGAATTCTGGGCCGCTAGATGGTATTGCTGCTGGCAAGGGCGAGGGGCAAAGTGTAGCAGCGGCGATCGCGTGGCTAGAGGCCAACGGCAAAGGCCAGGGCGAAGCCAACTACCGGCTGCGCGACTGGCTGATCTCGCGCCAGCGCTACTGGGGCGTGCCGATTCCGGTGGTGCACTGCGCCGAGTGCGGCATTGTGCCCGTGCCCGATGAGCAGCTGCCCGTGACGCTGCCTGAGGATGTAGAGTTCTCGGGGCGCGGGGCCTCACCCCTGGCTCAGCTCAAGGACTGGGTGAATGTGCCCTGCCCTACCTGCGATCGCCCGGCCCGACGCGAAACTGACACGATGGACACCTTCATTGACTCGTCCTGGTACTTCTTGCGCTACACCGACGCCAACAACCCCGAGCAGGCCTTTGACAAAGCCAGGGTCAACGGCTGGATGCCCGTCGATCAGTACGTGGGCGGCATTGAGCACGCCATTTTACACCTGCTCTACTCGCGATTTATTACCAAGGTGCTGCGCGATCGCGGCCTGCTGAGCTGCGACGAACCCTTTCAGCGCCTGTTAACCCAGGGCATGGTGCAAAACACAGCCTACAAAAACCTTAAGACCGGCAAGTACATTGCCCCAGAGAACGTTGCCGACCCAGCCAACCCTGTAGATCCTCAGACGGGCGATGCCCTGGAGGTGTTCTACGAAAAAATGTCAAAATCTAAGTACAACGGCGTTGATCCCAAATCGGTGCTAGCCAAGTACGGGGCCGACACCGCCCGCATGTTCATTCTGTTCAAAGCGCCCCCCGAGAAAGATCTAGAGTGGGATGACGCCGATGTCGAAGGCCAGTTTCGCTTTCTCAATCGCGTCTGGCGACTGGTCACCGAGTACATCGTTCAAAACCCCGCCGGGGCAAACAACCATTTGCCCCTACCAGATACCCTCTCCAAGGGCGAGAAAATTCTGCGCCGCGCCGTCCACACCGCCATCAAAGAAATTACTGAAGACATCGACGGTGACTACCAGTTCAACACCGCTATCTCGGAGCTAATGAAGCTCAGCAACGCCCTGAACGACTCATCGGCAAAGAATTCCCCGGTCTACACTGAGGGAGTGCGCGCCCTAGTGCCGCTGCTAGCCCCCTTTGCCCCCCACATTGCCGACGAGCTGTGGCACCAGCTGGGCAATAAAGATTCGGTTCACAAAGCCCCTTGGCCTGTGTTTGACCCTGCGGCTCTGGTCGCCGACGAAATTACCCTGGTCGTTCAAATTATGGGCAAAACGCGCGGCACTTTAGAGGTGCCTGCCGACTCAGACAAAGCCGCGCTTGAAAAATACGCCCGCGAGTCGGAGGCGGCCCAGCGCTACCTAGAGGGCAAAGAAATCAAAAAGGTCATTGTAGTGCCGGGTAAGCTAGTCAACTTTGTGGTGTCGGGGTAGGAGTCAAAGAAAGCGAATTCCGCCTAGATGGGCTGCTCGTCCCCTTATCCGATGACCCTACGATTCCAGGGATCTGCCTAGAATCGCAAATGCAGCCCGACAGCCGCTTCTACGGACGATACGCCAAGACCTATCTTTGCCTCTATCAATATCAGGTAGAACGACCCTGGTGCGGCTTGCTTGTCGCGCCAACAATTCCTGAGCAGCGAAGTTGCCTACAACCAACAATAAACGGCAGCCGGGCCGAACCAGGTCATTTGTATAACGGACGGGAGTAACTAAGTATGTGCACATGTAATCTTCACGTATTACTAGGGCAGACTAAGTTATGTAGCGGATGCCCCTCCTGTTAACTGCCCCCACTCCATGTCAGACACGGTCATTCAAGTCGAAAACCTTGGCAAGAAGTACGTGCTGGGTCGCCAGCAGCAGGGCAACTCGCGCTACGTGGCCCTGCGCGATGTGATGGCCGATGGCGCTAAGTCGCTGGGTCGTCGCCTGCGCCACCCCCTCAAGCCCCAGGCCAACCCTAGCC
>JBARUP010000040.1:0-10610 GCA_049645805.1 Nodosilinea sp. | reverse complement strand
CGCCACAGCACACACTACCACTAGGTGCCCCGGTAGCGGCAAGATCGAATAGGCCAGCAGCAGCTCCCAGTAGGATTCTGTTACGGTCTGTAACCAGCCTAGCAGGGAGGCTAGAGACAAGTAAATGATGCCCAGCCCGTGAATAATGCCTAATCCTGAGAGACTGCTTAGAGCTAGGGCCTCGAGCCTAGGCGGGTTCTGAAACGCTAAATACCCGCAGATCCAGCCTGCGGGCACAAAGCCGATTAGGTAGCCAAAGCCCGGCTCGCGCACGTAGCTTAGCCCACCGCCTTGGGTAAAAACCGGAAACTCAAAAACCTGGAACAGAGCTAAGCCCAGGACCAGATAGGCGATTTGCGACAGCGCTGCGGCGTTTTTACCTCCTACACAGCCGGTTAGCAGCACAGCCCCCACCTGAAAACTTACCCCTAGCGATAAAATCGCCATGCCAGACTGCCCCCAGCTCCAGGGAGCGTTGAGGGTAAAAGCCTCCATCCAGGTGGCCAGAATAGTAAGGACAAGCCCAATCAAGGCCCACAGTAGTTCGAAGGGTGCCAGCACCGATGATGTCTTCACTCGCTAGCGATGAGGGAGATTTAGACATCCACATTAGCAGGGTTCCTTGCGCTGGGCACAGGCTAGCTGCAAAAATTGCGCTAGCTAAGTACTAGAATCTTGGTGTTGGTGCGCCCTCTCAATACCTAGAGATGGGTGTAAACGGTGATTCAAATTAAAGAAGCGTTGGCAAATCATAGACTCTGCTGAGGGCTGCCCCTATAGTGCTAATTAGCGTCTCGTGAAGACTTGGCAAGGGACAATCCTCTACCAAAGGACAGCTGTGCACTAGAGTAGAGCCTCTGCTAATCTACCCCTGACAGACATAATTATCTCTTCCTTATAGCTGTTTCCGCGCGATCGAAAAATTATTATCGTTTGGTCAGATACTACGTTAGCAGTGCTATTTACTCTAGGTTTGTAGCGGCTGCTAGATGCGTCTAGAACTGATTTTTAGCCAGGAGGCTACTTACTAATGGCCGTTAACGACGAACGCAATCTTAAACGCGACGGAGTTGATCCTACCCCCGATCGCGACAGCAACCCTGACCCGATCACAGGTGAGTCGGGTTCTCACCCCGTTGGTACAGGCTTGGGCGCAGCGGGCGCGGGCACTATCGGAACCGCAGTTGGCGTTGCGGTAGGTGGGCCCATTGGTGGGGTTGTTGGTGCTGTAGTCGGCTCAGCAGCCGGTGGCTTGCTGGGTAAGGGTGTTGCAGAAACTATCGACCCTACGGTCGAAGACACCTACTGGCGCGAAAACTACAGCAGCCGTCCCTATGTTGAGGCTGACCATACCTACGATGACTACAGCCCCGCCTATCGCACCGGCTACGAGGGCTACTCGACCTACTCAACCCAGGGCATGTCCTACGAGGACGCTGAGCCCCACCTTAAGCAACGCTATGAGCAAGACGAATCTTCTAGCCGACTGAACTGGGACAAAGCCAGACCCGCTAGCCGAGATGCCTGGACACGTCTAGAGCAAGATACGTCTAGAACCGATCGCACCACTACCCGATAAGCCTAAGGCAGATTTTCTACGCAGCCCCGGTATCGTTAGCGACGCCGGGGCTACTCTTGGAAGAACTAACCCGAAGCCTGTGACTAGTTAGGCAGTAGGCAATACCGCTTTTTTGAGCACGCCGTGGACACCCCAGTTGCCGTCTACGACCTGGGTAATGCCAAAGTCTGTGGCCACAGACATTAGGCTGATGGCCTCATCTTCGCCCATTCCCTGGGTCGTCATGAGAAAATGGCGCATTTTGCGAAAGGCATCGCGCATCGCTTTATCGATCGACGACTGGCCAAAGATATCCTGCTGAGCGCTATCGCCCAGTTCCTCAAGGTAGTTGGCGTAGCTAAAGCCGTGTACAACGTACTCCTCATCGTTTTCTAGCAGCGGGTAGTAGAGGTCTTCTAGAATAGTGCCGGGTAGGTCGCTCTGTTTGTGAACCGTGACCTGAATTTTGCCGGTGAGCGAGGTCTCAATGGCGGTGCCCGCCAGTTCAGAGTCGCCCTGAGCTGCGTGGGGGTCACCCAGCGAGAGCAGCGCTCCCTCTATGGCGATGGGGTAATACATGGTCGCCCCTTTGCCAATGCGCCAGTTATCAATGTTGCCGCCAAAGTAGCTGGGTGGCACTGAGTCAACAAAGTCGGCTTCCCTAGGAGCTAAGCCAATGACGCCAAAGTGAGGGCGAATTGGCACCTTGACGCCCTCTAGCACTTCGTAGTTTTTGTCGATGGTGTTGGGGTCAACGGGCACACCGGGGTAGTCAATAATTTCGTGGACGACGCCAAAGGGGTCGGTTTGGGGCATCCAGCGAAAGTTGTAGAGGGCAGTGGCGTAGTCTTCGGTTTCGGTGGCGTCTAGTTCGTAAATAGTGATGACTTCGCGGGGGTTTGGCTCCTCAACCATGTCGTTGTAGTGGAAGCCCCACCAGGCGGCGGCGTTGCTGCCGAAGGTGCGGCCTTCGTACTCGGGATTGCCGCTGGGGCGCGGGGCAACGTCTAGAATTTTGACTTCTAATACATCGCCGGGCTCCGCGCTGCTGACGTAAATCGGCCCGGTGAGAATGTGGACGCCCGCCCCTTCGCCAGCGCCAGTTTCGTAAACGTCCGGATCAGTAGAACCTGCTCCACGGCGGTCGACCCCTTTGCCTTCAGGCGTCCAGGCGTAAACGCTCTCGGCTCCAGGATCACCCTGCACCATCAGCGAGGCATCGTCATTGGCGTGGTGAGTAAGGGTCTCAACGGTGATGATATCGCCAGAGTTGACGGTGAGCTTGGGTTGTAAGGACTGGCTAAAGTAACCCCAGTGTACGGTATTAGCATTGGCGGATAGATGGTGCTCTGCAGGAAGCTGGGCGATCGCCCGATCTAGCACCAGCCCGCTTAGTCCCAAAACCACGGCTAGGCTAAGCCCAAGCAGCCCAAAACGCGCTCGTTGAAACATGCTACACTCCTCCTGTTCATCAGCTAAAACTAGCTTCGTGAGCTGGCTACGATGCTAGGAGAAATCCCTAGACGGCGTAGTCCACAAAACATTACAAGGTAAAAAAACGATCATCAGGGAACTGGACCATCGCAACTGGTGTTGACGGAGGTATCCAAGATCAAACCGGAGAGTCAATCAGCCCAGCATGATCCTGCGGTCTAGGGCCAGCGGTATCCCAGTGAAAACGCCGCTCCGAGTCATCAATCGGCTTATCGTTGATGCTGGCCTCGCGGCGGCGCATCAGGCCAGTCTCGTCGAACTCCCAGTTTTCGTTGCCGTAGGCGCGGTACCACTGACCCGCATCGTCGTGCCATTCGTACTGGAATCGCACGGCAATGCGGTTGTCGCCAAAGGCCCACACTTCTTTGACCAGCCGGTAGTCCAGCTCTTTGTCCCACTTGCGGCGCAGAAAGGCGCGGATGGCGTCGCGGCCCTGAAACACCTCAGCTCGGTTGCGCCAGTGGCTGTTTTCGGTGTACGCCAGGGCTACGCGATCGGGGTCGCGGCTGTTCCAGGCGTCTTCGGCCATGCGGGCTTTTGCGATCGCAGCCTCGCGATCAAAGGGCGGCACAATCGGCTTGGGGCTCATGGAGATACCAATTTTGAACTTTGAATCGACCCATGCCAATCCACGGAAGCATAGGCAAAGCTGTCAGCGTAGGCCAACAGCCCGGTGAGATTGTGAGTTAGGGTAGAAGATAGTCATAACCACCCCTGCTCTGCTCCAATGGAGGCTACCACTTCTTATAGGGCAAGAATTTGCCGTTCATGATCACCTTGACGCGATCGCCCTTGGGATCTGCTTCTTTTTCTACATCGATGGTGAAGTCGATGGCGCTCATAATGCCGTCGCCAAACTTCTCGTGGACTACGGCTTTGATCGGCATGCCGTAGACCTGCATAATCTCGTAGAAGCGATAGATTAGCGGGTCGGTAGGCACCACTGGGTCCAGTCCACCTTTTACGGGGCACTCCGCTAGGGCCTCAACGAGCGACGCATCGGCCCCGATCGCCTCGATAATTTTGGTGGCTTCTTCCACTGAGGCGCTGGCCTGGCGATAAAAGACGGAGGCAATCCAGACTTCGTCGCAGCCAACTTTGGCTTCGAGGTCGGCAAAGCTCAGGCCAGCGGCTTTCTTAGCGGCCAGCAGAGTTTCGGTGATGGGAGAAACGGTCATAGCTGAGATCCTCTTGGATAGGTCTAGAAAAAAGTGTTGTGCCTGTGATGGAACAGCGGGCGATACCCACTACGAGATACCTCTGGCTCCCCTCTACTCTTGGGAGAGGGGCTGGGGGTGAGGGGGCGATGGGGCGACAATGCATTGCCACAGGTAATGGTGGGCTACGTCGGAGCCGGATTTGTCTGTATGAGCAGGGCAGGGTGACCGCCTAACCCACCCTACGGGTTGCCTTTCCTCTTCTCATCACTCTATCTACCCGCCGATTCTGGCGGCTTCTACCGCCCGCGTCTCGCGGAACAGGTGGCTTTCCATTTCGGCTTTGAGGCCGTGGTAGGCGGGGTGCTGCTCGATGGTTTCGCGGTTGCGGGGCCGGGGGAAGGGCACCTCCAGAATTTCATCGACTCGGGCGGCGGGGCCACGAGTCATCATCACAATGCGATCGCTGAGCAGCAGGGCTTCTTCGATGCTGTGGGTAATCATAATCACGGTCTTGCGCTGCTGCTCCCAAATGCGCTCGACTTCATCCTGCAAGAAGCCCCGAGTCAGCGCATCTAGGGCACCAAAGGGCTCATCCATCAGCAGCATTTGGGGGTTGATGGCCAGAGCGCGGGCAATGCCCACCCGCTGACGCATGCCGCCCGACAGCTCGTGGGGGTGCTTGCGCTCGGCCCCGGTTAGCCCCACGAGCTGAATGTGCTCTTTGAGAATGCGATCGCGCTTTTTGGCCGAAATCTTTGGGTCCACGGTTTCTACCGCAAACTTTAGATTTTCTTCCACCGTCATCCAGGGCATCAGGGCATAGTTTTGAAACACCATGCCTCGGTCTGGCCCCGGACCGGCAATCGGCACCCCGTTCAGCAAAACCTCGCCGCCAGAAATTGGGCTCAGGCCCGCAATCATGTTCAGCAGGGTCGATTTGCCGCAGCCTGAGGGGCCAATAATGGTGACAAAGGTATTGGGCTCGATATCCAGGCTGATATCCTGAACGGCCACAAAGTCGCGGCTGGTCTTACCCGAGAGCTTGTTGAACATGCCCTTCTTGCCGGGGAAGACCTTGGTCACATTGCGAATGGACAAATGCGACGCTGCCGAGGATTGTTCTACAGAGGCAACACTATTCACGGGTGCAGTTCTCATGAGTTTCGACCAAAGGCAACGAACTTCTCCAGGGCGGCAAACAGGCTGTCTAGCAGCAGCCCCACTAGGCCAATAATGAAAATGGCCACCAAAATATTGGCGATCGATAGGTTGTTCCACTCGTTCCAGATGAAGTAGCCCAGACCCGTACCCAGCAGCATTTCTGCTGCCACAATTACCAGCCAGGCAATGCCCATGCTGATCCGCAGACCCGACACAATGTTAGGCAGCGCCGCCGGAATAATTACCTTGATAATGGTGCGCAGGCGCGAGGCCCCCAGGGTATTGGCCACGTCCAGATAGTCTTTATCGACGCTAGCTACCCCAAAGGCGGTGTTGATCAGCGTTGGCCAAATGCTGGAGATAAAGATGATAAAAACCCCAGTCTGTTCAGAATCGCGCAGTATATACAGCCCCAGCGGCAGCCAGGCCAGCGGCGACACCGGCTTGAGCAGCTGCACATAGGGGTTAAAGGCCTTGTAGGCAACCGGCGAAATACCGATCAAAATGCCCAGGGGCACCGCCACCAGCGAGGCCAGAATATAACCGATAGCCACCCGGCGCAGGCTGATTAACAAATTCCAGCCAATACCTAAATCGTTGGGGCCGTTATCGAAGAAGGGGTTGGTGACCCACCACCAAAACTCTTTGATGGTTTCACCGGCCCCAGGTACGCCCTTAACGAACCAGCCAGCGCGCGCGCCGACTTCCCAAAACAGCAGAAATAACCCCAGGGAAAGCATGAATAGGGCAAAGGCCTGGACATTCTCGTTGAGCAGCGTAGAGTCACGCTTGGTGTTGACTAAACCGGGGGTAGCGTTGCTTACCGCCATGATGAATACCTCCTACACGCCAAACTTGTCGATTTGCTCTTTGACATACTCACCAGGAGTCTCCGGATCGAAAGTATCAAAGGCCAGCTTTTCTTCTCGGTTGGTGTCGGTGGGCGGGCTTTGTCCCAGTTCCTGAGCTAGCTCACGGGCTAGATCGCTTAAGAACACTTCCTCCCCTACCGAGTCGTAGGTATCGTCGGTGATCTCCTGAGCAACTTTGCCGTCGCCCTGCAAGTCCCAGCGCACCAGCTGCGACGAGATCCACTTGGCGAAGCTCTGCCAGGGGTAGGGGTCAAAGCCGATGCGATCGGGTACTTCTAAGGTGTTGCCTAGGCCATCGTCAAAATTGCCGGTGAGCACCGCTTCGACGACTTCTACCGGCTGGTTCAAGAAGGCGCGATCGGAAATGGCCGCCGCAATCTCGGGCCGGTTGCTGGGCTCCTGGGCGTAGGCCGCTGCCTCAATGATGGCCTTGTTGAGGGCTCGGAAGGTGTTGGGGTTGTCGCTAATCCACTGGTCGCTGGCGGCAAAGGCGCAGCAGGGATGGCCATCCCACAGGTCTTTGGTCAGCAGGTGAATGTAGCCTGCCCCCTCGTAGACGGCCCGCTGGTTGAACGGGTCGGGCATCAGCATGGCGTCTATGTCTCCAGCAATTAGCTGGGCAATGCTGTCCGGGGGTGGCACCGGGCGAATCTGTACATCCACATCGGGGTCAATGCCGCCGGAGGCCAGGTAGTAGCGCAGCAGCAGGTTGTGCATGGAGTAGGGGAAGGGTACTCCAATTACAAATCCCTTGAAGTCTTCGGGGCCGTTGACAGAGCCTTTGTGGCGCTCGGCTACGGTGATGGCCTGACCGTTGATATTTTCAATGCTGGCTAGCTTGACGCCAAAGGCACCGGACCCTAGACCCAGGGTCATGGCGATGGGCATGGGGGCCAGCATGTGGTAAGCGTCGAGTTCGCCTGCGATCGCTGAATCCCTAACCGCTCCCCAGCTCGGCATTTTCACCACGCTGGCATTGAAGCCGTATTTCTCATAAAAGCCCAGCGGCTCCGACATGATAATCGGCGTGGCGCAGGTAATAGGGATAAAGCCTACCTGAATATCGGTCTTTTCCAGATCGCCGGCTTCGACCGGAGCGTCGGCGGCGTCTTCGGCAGCAGGCTCGCCGCCGCTAGCACAGCTGGCCAAGGTAACTAGAGCTGCCCCAACAGCCATATTGCGCAAAAACTCGCGCCGAGTAGCCCCGCTATTGCGAACGGAGTCGGCGAAAAACATCCCGGCCTGTGGTCCAAAAGCGGCGGCAAAGGCATTTTCTAACCCACCCGCCTGTTTGCAGAGGGCTAGAATGAGCCGTTCGCGCTGGGGGTCGCTGCGGCCCACCCGCTTCAGAAACAGTGCCTTACGCAGCTCGTATGCATTGACTGTATCGGCGGCGCGCAGCTGGTTTGCCTTGTAAACTCCCATCTTCACCAGGTCGTCAACCATATCGACCGGGTCTTGGGGCATGGTCTGCATAAACTGCGAGTGGTCGCCGGTAAAATGCACGCTACCGCAGGTTCTACAGGACTGACCCGGCAACATTAGAGAGGGTGATGTGCAGCCCAAACTGCCCCAGTCGCTCAGTGACTTTGCTACTGCTGAAATAGTCATAGTTTGGATAGTTGAACGCGACAAAAACCTTACCCTTCCCTGGATGCCGCTGAGCAGAAAATCCCTACCTTCTGCCGCAGTTCACAACCAAAAACGTGGGTCAAAAACTCACTACATGTGACATTATCAAACCCTCGTCAAAATTACATTGGATCAAATTTTGAATTGAGTAGGACTTTCTTTTGAACTTGTATTAAAGTCAAAAATGAACGGTTAATTTGTAGGATTTACTACAGATTGCTGCCTCCAAGCCTGCGGCGATACGCCATGGAACTGACGAAATTGTCGGGTAAAATAGCCCGCGTCGCTATAGCCTGAAGCTTCGGCAATGTGTCGCACTGAGTTGTCTGTGGTAGCCAGCAGGGTTGTGGCCTGGGCCATACGCCGTTCAATGATCCACTGCTTGACGGTGCGCCCGGTGTGCGACTGCACCAGGTTGGTCAGGTAGGCGGGGGAGTAGCCTGCTTGCTGAGCCACGTCGCTGAGACTGATGGGCCGGTCGAAGTGGGCCTCGATAAAGCGAAAGACGCTGTTGAGTTTGGCGCTGACGGGGAAAATACTGCTTGCCAGAGCGGGCCGTAAAGGGTCTGGCTCTGGCTCTGGGCCTGCTCCCCGATAGAGGGCGGAAAGCTGTTCATGGCGAGACAGTCTGCTGTTGATAGCAGCTAGAAACTGCTCCACGGTGCAGGGTTTGGTGAGGTAATCATCGGCCCCAAGATCCATGCCCCGACGCAGGTCAGCCATGGTGACTTTGGCGGTCAGAAAGACGAGGGGAATAAGTGCTGTTTGGGCCGTCTTACGCAGGAGTGAAAGGACCGAGTAGCCGTCCATGTCGGGCATCATGATGTCGCACACAACCAGGTCAGGACTGTGCTGTTGAGCTAGGGCCACTCCAGTAGCGCCGTTGCTCGCCCCCACGGCGCAAAAGCCTTCAAACTCTAAACACTTAAGAAAAATATGGCGAGTTTGGGCCTCGTCTTCAATGATTAAAATGGTTTTCACGACACCTCCAGTAGGCGCAACAATAGCGCAATAGTTCGCCTCACCCGAGGTAATCAAAAATGCTAACCTAGACAAACTTGCCTAGGCGCTAAGCTGCTGTAAAGAGTTGTGATTAGGCTGACTCGAGCGGCGATCGCGCTACAAAGAATGGCCGCCAGCGCTTACTATTTTGAGGACAACAGTTTGCCTACTGTCCTTTAATAAACCTTAAAAAGACGAGTCGTTGTATTGAGCGATACAGTCATTAGTGGTTTAGCCTCAGGTCTGGCGGTGTCAGCCTGTGATGGTCATCGGGCTTTGTCTATTCGATTGCGTTAGTCCGTAGCCGCTATGACCCAAACCTACTGGTTGCCTTCGCGAGACTTCACGGCGGCTGGCGAGCCCCTGGGGCAAGAGCTGGAGTATTTGCGCCGCCAGCACCAGCTGATTCTCAACGCTGTAGGTGAGGGCATCTACGGGCTCGACCTCGACGGCAATGTCACTTTCGTAAACCCCGCCGCCGCCGCTATGATTGGCTGGTCGATGGCGGAACTAATCGGCCAGTCGATGCACGCGGTGCTGCATCACTCCCTCGCCGATGGCAGTCCCTACCAGCGCGAAGACTGCCCCATCTATGCAGCATTTCAAGACGGCAGTATCAAGCGCGTTACCGACGAAGTATTTTGGCGCAAAGACGGCACCAGCTTTCCGGTGGAATATATCAGTACCCCGATGCGCGATGAAGAGGGTGATCTGATTGGTACGGTAGTGACCTTTCGCGACATCACTCAGCGACGCTGGGCCGAGCAGATTTTACAGCGGGCCAACGAAGAGCTGGAGCAAAAGGTGCAGGAGCGCACCGCCGAACTTCAAGCTGCTAATCGGCAGCTGAGGCAGCTCAGCGACATGCGATCGCGCTTTGTCTCCATGGTCTGTCACGAGTTCCGCAACCCGCTCAACAACATTGCCCTGACGGTGTCGTCGCTGAATCGCTACGATACCCAGCTGCGCCCCGACGAAAAAACCGACTATCTGCTTACCATCAACGCTAACGTTGAGCGCATGACCCAGATGATTGACGACATTTTGGTGATTGGCAGAATTGAGGCCAAAGTGCTGGAGGTCAACCCGCGCCCCCTTGATCTGGTGGTCTTCTGTCAGGATTTGCTGGCCGAGGGCGACTACCACCGCCCTCAGGCTCCGATTCAGTTTGTGTGCCGCAGTCGCCAGGTGCTGGCCTGCCTCGACCAGCGGCTGCTGCGATCGATTCTCAGCAACCTGCTCTCTAACGCCATTCGCTATACCCCTGACCAGCGACCCATCTGGCTCAGGCTAGCCAAGCAGCGGGGGCAGGCCATTCTCAAAGTGCAGGACGAGGGTATTGG
This sequence comes from Nodosilinea sp., assembly GCA_049645805.1. GTDB lineage: Bacteria > Cyanobacteriota > Cyanobacteriia > Phormidesmidales > Phormidesmidaceae > Nodosilinea. Next base: position 388 of record JBARUP010000040.1, on the reverse strand, counting down.
CATTCTCTCAGCCGATCGCAAGCAGCTGTTTGAGCCCTTTCACCGGGGCCAAAACGTCAGCAACATACCGGGTACGGGGCTTGGGCTGAGTATTGTGAAGCAGTTTGTGCAGCTTCAGCAGGGCACGGTTAAAGTGACCAGCCGAGTGGGGGCGGGCACTACATTCACGGTGAATTTACCAACATAGTGGGCTTACTTATAGTGGGCCTACTCAAGGAGTGGTAGTGAGCTATCCCTGAGCTGAGCAGTGGCTTGTGGTTCCGCCGCCGTGGAGCCACAAGCCAGCGCCAGATCAGCTAGCCTGTGCCACAATTAGCGCCGTGTGATGGAGGGATGACACTGTGACTGAGGGAGTGACTCGGGGGGTGACTCGGGGGGTGACTCGGGG
>JBARUP010000039.1:0-3155 GCA_049645805.1 Nodosilinea sp. | reverse complement strand
GTGCTGACGGGGCAGACCCCCACGGTACTGCTTCCCGGCTGGGCCAGGCTGCTGGTGGCGACCCTGGTAATCGCCGTACTGTGGCTGTCTTTTGGACTACAGCACGGCATTGTGCGGCTGCTGCTAGGGGGGCGTCAGGGCCTGCCTCTGGTCGCCCGCCCCTGGCTCGATACCATGGTAGCGGCGGGCCTGCTGCGGCGGGTGGGGGGTGGCTACAGCTTTGGCCATGAGATTCTGCGTCAGGCGATCGCGGCAAAAGCCAATACAACCGCCATGGCTAAGGAATAGCCTATTGGGGGCAAAACACTCTATTATGGCGGCTATCACAGTTCCTTTACTTACTTGTTGAAGCGCTGCCGCCGCTTGCCTTCTTCCTATGCAGATCATCTATGACCCCGAGCGCGACATCCTGCAAATTGCCTTTAACCAGAACGAAGTAGGCGAAACCGCTCGTATCTCGCCCAACCTCATCCTCGACTATGACGACGACGGCAAGGTTGTAGGGCTAGAGCTACGCCAGGCTTCGCAGCGGGTTGACAACCCCCTCTCAGTCAAATTTACCGTGGGCAAGGCCGACCTCGAAAAACCTCAGCCCTAGGGACAAACCGGTCTGCTTAGCGGATGTAGAGTAAAAACAGATAAAAAAAAGGGAGGCATAGCCTCCCCAGTCATCATGACGTCTTAACTGATGGCGTCAAAGCGCCTCTATTCAGCGCCTAGGCCTCGCCTGCTTCACTCGCCTGCTTCAACGGCGGGTGCTTCGGTGCTGCCCAGGTCAATTTTGACCACCTTGCTGCGGGCTTCGACTACCTTGGGCAGGGTCATCGTCAGCACACCGCTGGCAAAATCGGCCACTACCTGGTCGTTTTGCACACCGTCGGGCAGATTTACCAGCCTGTGGAAGCTGCCGTAGCGGGTGTCGTCGTAGAGCACCTTGACGCCATCGGCGGCTTCGGTCTGGGTGCGAGTGCCCGCAATAGAGACGACATCAGCGCTCACCTGAACATCTAGATTGGCGGCGCTAACACCAGCCAGGTGAGTAGTGAGGACAAATTCGTTGCCCTGGTCTACCAGACGTACCGAAGGTGCCCAGTCGGTCTTGCTGAGGGCCTCGCTGGTCAGGTCACCAAATACATTGTTGATTTGGCGACGAATAGCGTTGATTTCGGTAATTGGGTCTAAATAACGACGAATAATCATGGATTCTAAACCTCCTGGTACTTGCCTTTTCAAGCTGTGAAATTGATTTAGATCAAGCATTTGCGCTCTCAATCTCTACAGTTACTATGGTGCCTTAGAGACGCTAACTCCTCCAGTGGTAGGAACCCTACTGAAGTGGCGAACTTACCTCCCGTACCGCCCTGTACGGCTCACCCCTTCTAGGCAGTTCTGCACCTGCCGCCGCGCTTGGCTAACGCTTAGGCGCGGCTACTCAAATTGATGAATTAGTCCGTTATCGGCTAAAACCTTCTGTTTCAAAAACCGTAACCTCAAAGAGATTTTCAACAGTTCGCTGATAGATTGCTAAAAGAAAAAAGGAGATCCAGCTAGCTTTTAAGTCAGGCTTGATGAAACAGCTGTGTTGCCCTCTATCGAACATTAGGTGTGAGGCTTGAACATGAAACGAGTACTTTTTGCCCTGGCGGCTTTAGGCAGCGCAATAGCAGCGGGGGCTATGCACAGCCAGTCCGAGTGGCACAATTGCCTGGCCCGCGAGGCGTTCACCTCGGAGAAACAGGCCTGGTGCGATCGCTGGAGCACTCTGCAAAACGGCACCTATATTGTGCCTTTGGGGTTTGGCCCCGAGCCTGAGTTCACCATCGTTACCCTCGAAAACGGCGAGTATGATCGACCAAACGACTTGGTAGTAAGCCTGGCCAACGAGCCCAACTGGCTGGCCTTTGGCGACCTCAACGGCGACGGCAGAGACGATGCCGCCGTCATCTTTGACGTCAATCAGGGGAGTGGCACTAACCTGGTGACTTACGCAACGGCGGTGATGGACATTGACGGTGAAGCTGAAGCGCTGCGGCCCATAGCCTTAGGCGATCGCATCTCGCTCAACACTCCTACAACTATTGAGAACCAGCGCATCAACGTGGCCCAGCTCACCCAGAAAGAGGTGATTAACCGCAGTTTTGTAACCACTCCCGAGGGGCTGGGCGAGCTGGCTCAGATGCCCAGCCCGGAGCGGGCTGGGGTGCCCGATGCACTGTCGTCTTTTCTCAAACGCCGAGCTACGCAGTGCGGGTCTTTACCCAAAACGGCTTGCCCTACACAACCTTTTTAGCAAGACCACTCGTCAGCAGAGCCTGAACGGCGCTCAGGTGATCGCAACCTCTTCTGTCGAGGGCATCACCTTTAGCTATGCGAGGACTTACCCAGGGGCAGCCCTCGGTACAGGTGAGTATGGCGTCAAACGGAGCTCGAACCATTGAGGTCAACAACAGAATGCTGACCGACTCGTCTAGCGTTACCGGCACCGTTAGCTACCGGCCTCGTGTTGCCATGCCTCCCAACGCGGTTCTAGACGTCAGCCTGATAGACGTCAGCAGGGCCGATGCCCCGGCGGTGACAATAGCTTCCCAAAGCACGGTGTTTGGCGATCGCCAGGTGCCCATCCCTTTCGAGCTAGTGTACGACCCCAACGAGATCGACTCCCGCCTGAGCTACGCTGTGCAGGCCCGTATTCTTGTCGATGGTCAGCTGCGCTTCACCAGCACCAGTCGCGTCGGGGTGATTACCCAAGGCAACCCTACCGCTGTAGAGATTATCGTTGACCTAGTCTCGCAGTAGATCACTGACTACAAAGATAGGTTTGTTGATTAATTTTGGTTGCTCCAAATAAAAAAAGCGATGTTGGCTAAACTACCCCGAACAGCACGACTGTAAAGGGTATCGGGCTCTGCGCTAGGATATAAATCAGATGACTTTAGGGCCGAAGATGATCGGCTGCGAAAGCCACTTGCTAGACTAGCGGCTGTGCAACTATAGCGTCGCCAAGAGCGTGTAGACCTACCGTGACCGTTAAAGACTCAGCCCTTCCTCTTACCCCCGTAGCCCAGCCCCCTCTCCAGCCTCTAGTTTATCTAGTCGAAGACGAGACCAAAACGGTACTCGACTGGGCTTCATCCGTACAGCAGTCTGACGATACC
>JBARUP010000038.1:0-7150 GCA_049645805.1 Nodosilinea sp. | reverse complement strand
GGGCAGCCCTTAGTCCGTACTGTCACCGGCAACCCTGCAATCAATACCACCAGTCTGCTGTGGCTTAATTTTGACACCTCCTTCAGCGGGGCCGATCGCCTGAAGCTACAGCTTGTGACCGGTGCTGGCAGTAGCCCCGCCAACCTGTATGGCTCAGCGGGCCTGTTCAACACCTTTGGTGCATCCTTTTTAAACCAAGGTGGGGTACCGGCTGGCGAAGACTTCAGCCTTTTTGTTCGGGAGCTCAGCTACGCTTTCCCGGTAGGGGATAACATAACTATCGACATCGGCCCTCGAATCAACTGGTACGCTTACTTTGACAACAATCGCTATACCTTCTTCCTCACCGGGGCTAGCAGCTTTAACTCCAGCGGCGGTACTCAGGTAAACGCTGTAGACCGGGGAACAGGGGCGATCGCGGTGTGGGACGTCGCCGACTGGCTAGACATTCGCGTCGGCTACCTGGCTGAGAATACCGAGTTTATCGGCGGCCCCAAAGCCCCCAGCGATCCCGCAGTTGGTCTTTTTGGCGGCACTAGCACCATCACCGGACAAATCGGGATTAGGCCTTTCGACAACTTTAACCTGCGGCTGCTGTACACCCGATCCAACCTGATGCCCAACCGCGCCGGTCAGATCGGCGGCACCTTCGGCGAGCCTATCTACGGCTTTGCGGATGACGGCGTCGGTGGCCCGCTGACCAATGCCCCAGCTGACACCTTTTTGGTGAACTTTGACTGGGGACTGCTAAGCTGGCTCGGTCTCTTTGGTCGTTATAGCTACGGCAGTGTTGATTTAACCTCTGCTGTTAGCGGGGCTGGTATTGGTAGTGTTGACGCTCAGTCTTTCCAGGTCGGGCTGGCCTTTCCTGACCTGTTTAAAGAGGGGGCGCAGGCGACAATTTCCTACCTGGTTCCCTTTAGCGTCGTTAGCGGGGAGCAGTTTCTGGCCTCGGGGTACGGCAATGGCGGTCGGCAGCAGGAGCTAGAGATAGCCTACCGCTATCCGATCAACCGCAACATTGCGCTGGTTCCCTCAGTTTACTGGATTCAGCAAGCCAACAATTTTAGCAGCAACCCCGACATCTTCATCTTCAACATGCTAGCCCAGCTGAGCTTCTAGACATTACCTACTTCTGCGTAGAAAGCTTCTTAGCCCCGTCAGTAAATGACGGGGCTTTTTCTGTCCCCAAGAGCAGCACACGCGACTAGAGGTTACTCTACGTAGTCAGTGGCAATCACAATGTCCAAGGAGACATCGTCGACGGTGATGTAAAACTGGTTAGGGCGACAGCATACCTGACAGTCTTCAATATAGGCCTGGCTCAGCCCAGCAGAGAGATCGACAAAGGTCGTGCTGGGCTCGCCGCAAAAGGCACAGATGTATTCAGCGGTAGATTCCATCGGCAGGCATCCTCACAACAAGTTGAAATACGACAAGTTGAAACACGACAAGTCGGAACATTGAGCCGTTTAGCACGTCCTAATCTTCTATAACTCAGCCCTAGAGATCGCGTGATGCCAAACGCTCTCAAACGTATCCGGAGGTCGTGATGATAAAACCCTTGGCGGTGGCCATTACACTTATGCCGGTAGCAGGGCTAATACAGGCACCCCTTGCCCAGGCGCAGCTGTTCGTTTCATCGCCCATTCAGGCTACTACCCCCAATAGCGAAACACTCTACCTGAACAACGACGCAACGGTGGAAAAAACCCTCCGGGTAGGAGCAGCCGCTAATCTAAACGGGCGCAGCATCCCCGTCGGCTCGGTAGTTAGGGGTCGGTTTGAGCCTGCTCCCGGCGGCGTTCTCTACGTGGCTACCGCCGTCGAAGTGGGCAACCAAGTCTATCCTGTCAACGCTGTCTCTGAACTGCTGCGCGATATCAAAGACCCTAGGGAAACCTCAACCGGCGCAATTCTCACGGATGCAGGCATTGGGGCTGCGGGTGGGGCTGCCGTAGACGGTATTTTGAGAGGCCGAGTTTCTATAGGTAGTATCCTTGGCGGCGCTGCTGCCGGGGCAGTTATTGGCAATACCACCGCTCAGCGGGTAGTCGTGATTGAGCCCAACCAAAGCCTGACGCTGACGACCCAGTAGCGGCGTTGCGTGTAGTGCTGGCCAGCCTGAGGACACAGGAAGACAGCATCAAGAAGAAAACCGCTCTGGCTTCAGCCCTGCCCCTGTGAGTCGGCCACAAGCACAAAGAGAGGATCTCCTACAGGAGATCCTCTCTTTAGTTAACGCCTACGGAGCGAGTTAGACAGACAGGCTGAGATAGACCGCAAACAAGCTACACCCTGGCGGCTACTTCCTGCTTGGTACCGATCAAGCGCTCGTAGGTAGCGCGCATTTTGAGACCCACCAGAACCTGGAACAGGCCGCTACCATTGGTAGAACCAGGATACTCGCGGTGCTTGAGCAGCAGCTCAGTCATTTCGCCGTAGTACTTGGTCGAGGTATTGCTAAGGTGACTTTCAATGTAGATCATCTCTTCGAGGCGATCGAACTGGCCGTCAACCTCTAGCACAGAGACCTCGTGACCATAGTAAGAGTCAGGACCATAGTGCATGCGAATGCCCGGATACGAGCAGGTAAGCTTGCGCCCGCAGGGAATCCAGTCGATGGTAGAGCCTTCGTCAAACAGGTAGACGGGGTCAAAGCCTTCGACGCCTTCACGCTGCATGAGCCGCACCCGCAGCACCTTTTTCTCTTCGTCGTTGGGAATTAGCTGGGTTGGCAGAATCTGAATAACAACGTCGGCGTACTGCTTTTGAATGTCAATGTAGGCCTCAAAATCAGGACGACGGGCGTTAATAGAAGCCAGTACGTCATCGTAGGTGTGGCCACGCTCGGCCATGTCTCGCTGAATCTTCCAGGCGATCTTTACCTCGTCACTAATGTCGAGGTAGACGCTGAAGTCGATTAGGTCGCGCACGCGCTTGTCGTAGAGGGGGTGCAACCCTTCGATCACAACAATGCGGTTGGGATGAACTGGCTCGGGAGGGTCAAGCTCACCAGTCTCGTGGTTGTAGATGGGCTTGTCAATACTGTTGCCCTCTTTTAGAGCTTTGATTTGCTCGTACATGAGGTCAAAGTTGTTGGCCTCGGGGTTAAGGGCGGTTACCCCGGCAACCTTGCGCTGCTTGCGATCGAGGCTGTGATAGTCATCTAGGCAGATGACGGTCATAAATTCAGCGCCGAACAAATCGCTCAGTCGTTGTAGAAACGTAGACTTACCGCACCCAGAGTCGCCGGCGACACCAATTAGAACTACTTTGTCTGGCTTGCTAGTCATAAGCTCCCTCTAAACAACCTTCTATAGAAATAGGACCCAGTGTTGCAACGTAGCAAAGGAGTTGCCAACCGCAGAGATAACTCTGATTTAGCAGCTATCCCCAATGCCTTAGGGCGATCGCCCTAAACGGCGCATTATCTACAATCACGGCTGTGAAGTCCAAGATGCCAGACGTCTAGAGAAACAAGTCTTCTCTAAAATGCGCCAGACATCATAGTCTATACAGCTAACGTCGAAAATCTCTCAGCCCAAGCGTCGACACTTCCTAAAACTCTCTGCGCCAGCTAGACTACCGACGGCGTCACACTGGCTCAAAGAATAAGTATTTCTACCGCGATTAGTTCTATCTTATCAGAAGCTAGTATCCTTCACAACAGTTTTGGGACAGGGAGGAGCTGTGCGATCGCCGCTTGGGATTCGCCCAAAATGTAGATTTTAGATTAACTTAACGCTCCACTGATGCAAAGAATACAGTCTTTCCTACAGGATATAACTAGAGTGCAATCATTCAGCGGGGCACGGGCGGATGTAGAGCTAGCAGCAGGCTGCCCGGCCTGCTATATCCCTCAACCCTCAGTATTACGCCGTCTTACAGTGATACCCTAAGCTAAAAGTATTTCTAATGTCACCGTATCTGGGCTGGCCCCACGGCTAGCCGAGCAGGCGCATTAGAAGCTACGCGACGGATTCATGACGGTGTGCCTCCGTCGCACTAGTCGGGTTTAGAGAGTCAAAAAATTTAGATATGTACAATCCAAGTGTGAACGGCGGTAACGCCAGTACTGAGGCCGGAAGCCGTTTGTATTTATACGAAGTGCAGGGACTGCGTCAAAACGCAGAAACCGATCAGATGAACAACCCCATTCGCAAGAGTGGCAGTGTTTTTATCACGGTGCCCTACAGCCGTATGAACCAGGAAATGCAGCGTATTACCCGTATGGGTGGCAAAATAGTCAGCATTCGACCCATGGAAGAAGTGGGTACTGCCAGCAATGCTGAGCCTACACCCATCACGGCTCCTGTAGGTGCGCCCGCCAACGCTGTTGCCCCAGCTGACACCGCGCCAACCCAAACTCAGAACAAACCAATGTCTCAAGCCGCACCCAAGGCCGCTACAAGCGTGCCCGTCAACCTCTACAAGCCCAAAGACCCCTACGTCGGTAAGGTTTTGTCGAACGAGCCTCTGGTTCAAGAGGGCGGGTCAGGTATTGTGCAGCACATTACCTTTGACCTGTCTGAGGGCAACCTTCACTACTTAGAAGGCCAGAGTATTGGCATTATTCCCGCTGGTACTGACGAAAAGGGCAAGCCCCACAAGCTGCGCCTGTACTCCATTGCCTCAACTCGTCATGGCGACAACATGGACGAGAAAACGGTGTCGCTGTGCGTCCGCCAGCTTGAGTATAAGCATCCTGAAACGGACGAGACCGTCTACGGTACCTGCTCCACCTACCTGTGCCACATTGAGCCCGGGGACGATGTGAAGATTACCGGACCGGTGGGCAAAGAAATGCTGCTCCCTGACGACCCCGAGGCTACGGTCATCATGCTGGCGACGGGTACTGGCATTGCCCCCTTCCGCGCTTACCTATGGCGCATGTTCAAAGAAGCTGAGCGTAAAGCCAACCCTGACTATCAGTTCAAGGGCATGGCCTGGCTCATCTTTGGCGTTCCCTATACTCCCAACGTTCTCTACAAAGAAGAGCTGGAGCAGATGCAGAGCGAGTACTCCGACAACTTCAAGCTCACCTACGCTATTAGCCGCGAGCAGCAGAATGCTGACGGGGGCCGCATGTACATTCAGCACCGGGTGGCTGAGCATGCTGAGGAGCTGTGGGAGCTGATGCAGAAACCCAACACCCACACCTACATGTGCGGTCTGAAGGGGATGGAAGACGGCATTGATGAAGGCATGTCTACGGTGGCGGCTAAGCACGACGTTGACTGGACTGAGTTTCGCAAACAGATGAAGAAAGACAACCGCTGGCACGTCGAGACCTACTAAGGTTTCGGCGACAGCGCAGACCTTGCTGAGGCGTACAGTCGGAGGTCTCAGCAAGGACGTATGAGGGAAGGGTTGAAACCCTTCCTTTTTTATGAGCGGGGGTATTGGTACCTGGGCTGGGCAGCAATCCCTTTACAATTGGGCATAGCGATCGCGAAGGGACTCAAGCCATTGGTTATGCGTGTCGGTTTGCTGGGGTTAGGAACGGTGGGGTCGGGAACGGCAAAGATTCTGCTTGACCCGGCCCATCGCCATCCTCTAGTAGGGCAGATAAAACTGGCTCAGGTGGGTGTTCGGAGCTTAGATAAACCTCGGGCGGTAGCGCTAGACCCAGCGCTAATGACCACTGATTTAGGGGGAATAGTAGCTGACCCCGCTATTGATGTCGTCGTAGAGCTGCTGGGGGGCTTGGAGCCAGCGCGATCGCTGATTCTCAAGGCGATCGCCCAGGGCAAGCACGTAGTCACCGCCAACAAAGCCGTAATCGCCCGCTACGGCGACGAAATTTTTACCGCCGCCAACGAAGCCGGGGTCTACGTGCTGCTAGAGGCGGCGGTGGCGGGGGGCATTCCGGTGATTCAGCCGCTGAAGCAGGCCCTGGGGGTGAACCGCATTCACGCCGTGACGGGCATCATCAACGGCACCACCAACTACATTCTCACCCGCATGCAGCGGGAGGGTGGCGACTTTGAGGCGATTTTAGCCGATGCCCAGCGCCTGGGCTATGCCGAGGCCGATCCCAGCGCCGATGTGGACGGGCTGGATGCCGCCGACAAGATTGCGATTTTGGCATCGCTGGCCTTTGGCGGGCGGATTAAGCTCTCGGAGGTATACAGCGAGGGCATTCGCCACGTCACCGCTGCCGATATTGCCTACGCCGATCGCCTTGGATTTGTGATCAAGCTGCTGGCGATCGCCCGCCGCGACGGCGAGTTTGACGAAGCCGACCAGGCTCCCGATCAGCTCCAGCTGCGGGTGCACCCAACGCTGGTGCCCGTGGCCCATCCCCTGGCCTCAGTTAACGATGTCTACAACGCCATCTTGATTGAGGGCGACCCGATTGGCCAGGTGATGTTCTTTGGCCCTGGGGCTGGGGAAGGGCCGACCGCTAGCGCTGTGGTGTCTGACCTGCTGAACCTGGTAGCAAACCTGGAGGCGGGAACGACGCCTGCATCCACGAATCCTTTGCTGGCCTGTAGTCACCAGCACTACTGCCAGGTCAGCCCCATGGCCGATATCGTCAGCCGCTTCTATGTGCGGCTGCTGGCGGAAGACGCGCCGGGGGTAATTGGCAAACTGGGCCTGTGCTTTGGTGACCACCAGGTAAGCCTGGAGTCAATTGTGCAGATTGGTCAGCAGGATACGCGGGCTGAGATTGTGATCGTTAGCCACGAGGTGACGGAGGCGAATTTTCAGACGGCGCTAAATGAGCTGCGGGAGTATCCTGAAATTCACAGCGTCGCCAGCGTGCTACGGGTGCTGTAGTGACCCTGCTTTATTGAGACTCTTGAACAAGGGTCATAACACGCTGGTATAGCTGAGGGGTTACGCGAAAACCGGCCTTTCTGATCAAGGTATCCATAACAGGTTGAACCTGAGGTATAAAGCTCCTTTGCTTTGCAACGATCAGAGCACCCAGAATACCAATAACAGAGAGTCTAAGCCGAACAGCCCCTTACCGTCCTAATCGTTCATCGATAAGCAGATCGTCGGCTTGTAGCTCCAACGCCAGAGCAATGGCATTGGCTTCCCCTTGCTCTTGCTGAAACAGAGCAATGGCAATCTCCCGTAGCCAGTCTCCCGTAGCCAGTCGCCCTGGTTGAAGGTTCCGGGAGCATGTCACCTTTGT
>JBARUP010000037.1:0-8530 GCA_049645805.1 Nodosilinea sp. | reverse complement strand
ACCTGCGCGAGCTAGAGCAGACGATTGCGGCTGAGTCAGCTCGATTTCAGGCAGACACTCCTATCATTGGAGCTTTAGAAGACCAGCGGCAGCAGCTGCTGCCGCTGCTTGAGGCCGAGGCCCAGCGGTTGGTAGGGGCGTCGGTAGAGGCCGATGACCTGGGCTATCAGGGGTCCGTCAGTCGAGGGCTGATTCAGCAGCTGGTAGACACCGCCAACCAAATACAGGTGCTACAGACCCAGGATCAGGCGATCGGTCAGGCCGTAGAGCAGCTTCAGGCGGAGATTCAGCGACTGGCGGATCTGTCGCGGTCGTTTCAGCAAATAGACCGGGAGCTAACGGTGGCTGAAAGCAGCCTCAACCAGCTGCTGGCCAGTCGTCAAGAGCTGCGACTTCAGATGGCTCAGCAGGCTTCGCCCTGGGAAATTATTTCTCCCCAGAGTGAGTCAAGCATTACGAAAATGACTAACCTGCCCCGCAAGCTGCTGCTGAGTACGGTGGTAGGGCTGATGCTAGGAGGGCTGGCGGCTCTGCTGCGCGATCGCGTGGATCAGGCCTACCACAGCGCTGACGAGCTGGTTAAAGTCACCCAGCTGCCTAACTTAGCCTCGGTCCCTAGCGCCCCAGCCCTGCAAAAGCAGCCTTTGCTGATGGTGCCTGACCTGACCGCAACCATGGCTGACGTGCTCACCCAAAGCCAGAGCCCTGACAAGCTCTATACCTCGTTTAGTTTTGCTGAGGCATTTTATTCCCTCGAAGCCAACCTGCGCATGCTGAGTTCTGATACACCAGTGCAGGTGGTGGCTCTGACATCCTCGATACCTGGAGAAGGCAAGTCGACTGTCTGTGCCCACCTGGCGATCGCGGCGGCGAATATGGGGCGGCGAGTGCTGCTGATTGACGGCGACCTGCGCAAGCCTAGCCAGCACCTTATTTTTAGTCAGCCCAACCGCCAGGGACTGAGCGATTTAATTACTCAAACCATTGACGACCCGAGCGAGCTGGTGCTGCCGCTGCCGGGCAATCCTAACCTGCACCTGCTAACGGCGGGGGCTCGCCCGCCCGCCCCGGGTCGGCTGCTGTCGTCGCGGAAAATGCAGCAGATTACCGAGCAGTATCGTCGCCGCTACGACCTGATTATTTTTGACACGCCGCCTCTAGCGGGCATGATCGACGCTAAACTTACGGCGGCTCACGCCGACGGACTGCTGCTGGTAGTGCGACTGCATCGATCTGAGCGGACGGAGATTCAGCGGGTGCTAGCCGATTTGGGCAATACGGCCCAGGCTCCCCTGCTGGGGCTGGTGGTTAACGGCGTGCCCCAGAGCCGGCAGGGGAGCGACTATTACTACGGCTACTACGGTCGCCCTCAGGTGGCAGCCGGGCTGGAGGAAAACCGTTAAAGAGAAGTTCACAGCGCTGAATACGTCAGCACAACGGCTAACGGCAACGGGAAGATGTGAGGAGAATAAGGACATGAAGCGCAAATCTAAACCACTGATTACTGGCGGATTGTTGGGTCTGGCGGGTCTGGGGCTACTGCCTCAAGCAGCCGAGGCAAATACTGACCTGCCTCCTGCTCCTGACCCGAGTCTCGGTGCAGCTTTGGCAGAAGATCCAAGCCCGGTGATAGTGCCCGAACCCTCAGCTCAGACCACTGAGCCAGAAGATGAGCAGAGCGCAGCACAGCCCGTCTGGACCCCAGAGGCCGAGCCGGTAGCAGCGGCTGCTCCTCAGGTTGAGCTGCCTGCACCGGTTACCGAGGCTGTTCCCCAAGCTGAGCTAGTTGCTTCAGAACCTGTCGCTAGGCTCGTTCCCAAGGTTGAGCTACCTGTTCTAGCGGTCGCCGAGGCTGTTGAGACTGTTCCTCAGGTCGAGCCGTTTACGGAGCCTGTTGCTGAGGCCATTCCCCAGGCTGAGCTAGCTATTTCGGAACCCGTCGCTGAGGTGATTCCCCAAGCTGAGCTGGCTGTACCCGCTCTGGAACCTGGGCCTGGCTCTCTTGCCGCCGTTTCCCCCGACTCGGGACAGCGGGCAGAGCCGCCGAGCGGCTCTGCTGTAGCGGAAACCGCGATCGCGCCCTCTGAGGCAGTAAATTCTACCGTTTCTACGTCTGCTAGCCCTACTCGGAATGCTACAGCGATCGCCAGTCCCGCCCTGGCCCCGGATATTCCAGCCGCCCCTCCTGCACTAGCTCCACCAGAGGCACCGGCCCTAACCCTTGAAGAGGGCGGCGCTGGCACGGTCGCGATCGATTCCTCCCCAGCGGCGGCTCCGCTGAGTTCTCAGACTACAACCCCGCTTGCCCAGCCAGTATCTCGAACTGCCCCAGATTTGACTACTCTGCGATCGCGGGCCGCAGCCGTGCAGGGGCTCCTGCACGACCTGCGCTCGGCCTACGGCATTGAGGACTCGCTCACGGCAGTCGACTCAACCGCCGCCCCCGTTGCTTCCGCCCGGCAGGTGACTCGGCCCGAAACGCTCAGCCAAGAGCCGCAGCTGCCACCCTTACCGTCGCGCTCGGCTCGCCGCTCCGAGCCAAGGCAAAGGTCCGTGTCAGCGGTAGTAGCTCCTGTAGATTCCTCAAGCGTTCAGCCTAGGTCACAGGCTCGCGGGCCGCAGCTGCCCTCACTATCGGGGCAAGCCCCAAATGTGGCCCTGGCGCTGCCGACCCCGCAGCCGGTGATGTCATCGCGCGGGTCTATTTTGCCCTCCGTAGAGAATGCCGCCCCGCCTGCGGTAGCGTCCTCTTTGGCCGACACCTCTCGGGCCGCAGCTATTGCTCAGGGCACACCCTCTACGCAAGATGCGTCTCAGATTCGGGATGAGCTGCGCGTTGAGCCTCTGACGGTCACGTCCGCTACGGCTCTATCCTTTCCGCCTTCGCCCAACGCGGGTATTCCGTCGGCCTTTGGAGCCGAATGGGGCGACGTCTTTATCAGCGCTTCGCTATCGGGAGCCGATCGCCTGCGGGGCGAGGCCGACGGCAGCCTGTCTATGGGATTTGGGCTAGGTGACTCGCGGCGGGCCGTGGGAGTACAGCTAGCCTACAACTTGCAGAGCATTCGGCAGTTTGGCGAAAACGGCAGCTTCGATGTCAAAGTTCACCGCGAAGTTTACAGCAGCAACGAGACCCAGGTTGCTGCTGCTGTCGGGCTGAACAACTTTGCCTCCTACGGAGCTAACACAGTAGGGACTGCCTCTAGTCTCTACGGGGTTGTTTCTGCGGCGCACCTGCTCCAGCCTGATAATCCCGGTAATCGCCTGCCGATCACGGCTTCCCTAGGTTTAGGAGGCGGCAACTTTGCCGAAGACGGCACTGATGTCGGCATTATTGCTGGGGTAGGGCTTCAGGTGCATCCTCAGGTTTCGGTCAACACGGCCTGGAGCGGAGTAGGCCTGAATGTGGGAGCCTCAATTGTGCCTGACCCCACCGTGCCGCTCACCCTCAACCTGCTCTACGGCGACGTCGGCAACAATACCCGCGCCGGTTCCGTCGCAGTGCTAAGCGTCGGCTACGGCTTTAACTTTGGGCCTCGATTTTAGACGGCCTGCTCAGCGTTTGCGCAAGTACCGTTCTGGTAGCTCAACACGAATGACGTCCAAACCCGATTGAGGAGGAAAAACTGTGAAAAAACTAGCGGGCCGACTACGGCAACAATTCTGGCTCATGCTGGCTCTAGTAGGCGGTAGCCTGGCGATCGCGCTTCCGGGCCATACCGGTTCTGTGCCCACCGGCCAGGGTAGTGGGGTAACTGTGGGAGGTACATCGATACTGCCTCTTGGCGCATCCTCGCTGGGCAGCGAAGAGCTGTTCGAATCAACCACCCCCAACGCTACTGTAGACCCCGCTAGCGGGGAAGTACTGCTCACCGCAACATCTCAGCAGTCGCTCAATCAGTCAGCTACCGAGATATCGCGGGGACTACAGAGCAGCAATCCAGTCCTAGCCGTTACTTTAGCCACGTCAGGGGAGATTGCCCTTGATAGCTCAAGCTCTGTGCTAATAGCCAGCGGCGCTGAGGATTGCGTAGGCGATGGCGAGAACAGAGGCGGTATTGAAGAATGTGAAGATGAGGTCGGAGGTATTGTAAGCGAAGTTGCCGCTGCCGCTGCCGACTCAATTTTAAACGGCGAGAGCGTTTCGCTGATTAGTAGCCAAGGTACTTTAGGCATCGCCGCCCCTGCCTCAGCTACTAGCTTTGTTCCAGAGGTACAGGTTGCGAGCAGTGAGGGTATAGCCATAGCTCAGGCCGATTCTGAGATTGTGAGAACCTCCGCCGTCTTTGTCCCGGTGAACGGTACTCCCGTGGTTTTACCGCTGCGCGGCACTCAGGAACAAATTGCCAACGCCGCTGGGTTCTTAGCAGCCTCCTTTGCGGCTGGCCTGACCCCAAACCAGGTTGCTACGTTTAGCGAAATAGCTTTAGTTGGGGTAGATTACGCCGATTTAGTTCCCCTGTTTAACGCCGTCAGCGGTCTGCTGCCTGCTCAACCCCAGGCGGCAGCAGTCTCTGTCGATGCTAACCAGCTTGAAGCGTCAATTCAGGCCTATAACAGTGTGGTAGACAACACCGATACTGATGCCCTAGTCGCTCTATCCGAGTCTCAAGATTTCGTGGCTTTGGGGCGATCGCTAGAGCAGTTGAGAGCCGCTATCGACATATAGGCGATGTCTAATTAGACAATCGTTTCCTAGTTCATTGATTACAAAGTCTCTTCATTCTTCCTTTCGTGACGCTCACTCCAGAGCGTTGGCGGAAGATGGTGCGACTAAGAAGCAATCTCAATTTGATCAAAAGCTCAAAGCCCCTGGAATTAAGTATCCGCTTACCTTGGTTAGGACAATCTGCTTTGGGAAGAGACGTAGAATCCGGACAGTAAATGAAATTTCATCAAAATTTCATGAACGCTTTTACAAATAGTATGTAACCTTTAAGTTACTGGAGCTACGCCAAACTTTGACCTTTCAGCTGTTTTTTCCATCCTTTTCAAGCTAAAGCAGTGTCAAGCTCTTGGGAAATATTCCTAGGCTTTTCCTAGTTCTACCGATTGATACTAGCGGCTACCTGAAGCCGCTGAACCTCAGTCACAGGGTGTCGTTCTTTGAGCAGATCTTGTTTGCATACGCTCGTTTGAATGCTTTTGCTGAGATTTTCAGCGCCGCTGAGCTGCGTTTCACAAAATGCAACATCCCATACGGCACTGATCTAGCAAAACGCGGTATTCTTCTGCGTGTACTCTAGGCCTTAACCAAGGTAAAAAAGGTAATTCAAAGTATTAGAAAGACCTTGCCTGAATCACAGTACTCTCGCCCCGGGCATTCACCATACCCAGCGGCTGTATAGGATGCTGTCAAAGCTCTCGAATACGGTCTAATTTCAGATGCTCCCTAAGCAGTGGTCTTTAGTCTTGATACTTCCAGGTGTGGAGCTGCTTTCTCTAAACTCTTCTGCTAGACTTTGACCTTGTGTCTTTATACAGAGCTTAGACTGTTTGCACAGATGTCGTACTTGGAGCCAAAAGCAGAGTGCTTTGACTTAAGTTTTAAAGAAACTAAGCGGCTGTTATAGCGCCGTGTTTCTGCAAGTAAAGGCTGATGAAATTGATGCATCTCAACTCAGGCGTATCTCCACAGTTGTCAATCCTGACTCAGTTTTTCCCTCCTGACTATGCGCCCACTGGGCAGCTAATGGCGGAATTAGCCCAGAGGCTGAGCAGTCAAGGTATGAAAGTTCAGGTATTTGCCGGACAGCCCGGCTATGCCTACGATCGCTCCCTCGCTCCCCAGCGGGAAATGGTTGACGGCGTTATGGTGCGACGTACTCGTACCTCCAGGCTCTGGCCTCAGCGCATTCGCGGGCGGGCGGTGGGTGGGTTGCTCTACTGCCTGCGATCGCTGGTTAAGCTACTGCACCCAGCTCGGCGCGGCGATTTGCTGCTGGTGACTACTGAACCTCCCTACCTGCCGCTGCTGGCCTATCTGCTGCACTGCCTGTTCAAGCAGCCTTATCTATGCGTTGTTTATGATCTCTATCCTGAGGTGGCAGTAGCGCTTCAGGTGGTACCCGCTACTCATGGTCTGGCGCGTCTGTGGCGCTGGCTCAATGGCCTAACCTGGCGACACGCTGAGGCCGTTGTCGTGCTGAGCCACACGATGAAGCAGCGCATTGCCGCTCAGTGTCCCGAGATCAGCGATAAAATCTCGGTCATCCACAACTGGGCCGACCCCAAACTGATTTATCCTCGGCCTAAGGCGACCAACTGGTTTGCTCATCAGCACGGTCTCAATCAGGTGTTCACGGTTCTTTATTCTGGCAACATGGGTCGCTGCCACGACCTAGATACCGTTATGGCAGCGGCCGTGGCTCTGCGCCATGCGCCGGTCAAATTTGTGTTTGTGGGGGGCGGGGCCAAGCGGCAGCCCTGTGTAGAGCAGGCGCAGGCAGCAGGGTTGACCAACTGCTTATTTTTGCCCTACCAGTCAAAGGCCGATTTGCCCTACTCGCTGACCGCCTGTGATTTGAGTTTAGTCAGCCTGGTGCCTGGGGTAGAGGGCCTGGTGGCTCCCAGCAAGCTCTACAGTAGCCTAGCGGCTGGTCGCCCAGTGGCAGCTGTTTGTGAGGATCACTCTTACCTGCGATCGCTGCTGAGCGAAGGGGACTTTGGCCGCGCCTTTAGCAACGGTGACAGCAAGGGCCTAGCCGATTTTGTTCGCATGCTGATGGCTGACCCCACCCTAGTCCAGCAGATGGGCGATCGCGGTCGCCGCTACATGCAGCAGAACTTTACGCCTGAGCAGGGTGCCCTTCGCTATTTTGAATTGGTAGAAACCTGTCTTTACGGTTTGATGTCTGCCTCCGCCTCACCGCCAAAGGCGGCAGCGTCTCGTTTTTGACTTTAGTCTGTAATCTCTGTAGTCTACGAGGAACCTTAAATAGTCTCGCTCTTAGTCTTGTTTAATTTGATAATTCCGGTACCCTTGCTGGCATGGAGCGGGCTTTGACGGTCTCAGGATCTCAGTCTCTCCCCCGTAGTCTTGGCGGCACTAGCCCTAAGACCGTAAGCAGGACAGGTTTGCCTAAACGTTTCCTCGCCGTAAAATACGTGTTGTTCTCGCCATGTCTCAACCCCGCCGCAACCGTAGCCGATCTAAGCGGCGCGCTATCTACTGCCCTGACCACGGCACCTACCTCGACAGCGTTAGCCAAAAGTATTCGCTCTACACAACCCAGCCGGAGCACTTGCAGCAGCGGGGCCTGAGTCGTCTGCGATCGCTCACCGTGATTGCTGGCTATGGCACTGTTTCTCTAACCGGTGAGTGGCTGGAAGCTTTTTGGTGCGACCACTGCCAGTCGACTCGCTGGTACCACGTCCACAGAACCGACGCTAACCAGTACACGATTGAGCCTGCCCCAGAAGCGCTCTGGATGCAAGCCAGCGGTGTTATTCTCCCTACTGGTAACCCCACAGTTGGCGAGTTTACCCGTCGTCAGGCTCGCCAAACGCAGTACCAGGGTATTAAAGACTTCAGCCGTATCGGCTAGTGCACCTATGACTAACCTTAGAATCAAACGGCGACCCGCTCCTGCCGACACCGAACTCATTATCGAAGCAGGCCGCACCGAAAAAAACTACTGGCAAGACATCTGGCGCTATCGAGAGCTGTTTTACTTTCTGGCCTGGCGCGACATCCTGGTGCGCTACAAGCAAACGGCCATTGGCGTGGGCTGGGCGCTGATTCGGCCCTTCTTGACTATGGTGGTGTTTACAGTGGTGTTTGGTCGATTGGCTAATCTGCCGTCAGATGGGGTGCCCTACCCTATTCTGGTCTTCTCTGCCATGCTGCCCTGGCAGCTCTTTTCCACGGCTTTGTCAGAGTGCAGCAATAGCCTAATTGCCAATGCCAACCTGCTGTCGAAGGTCTACTTTCCTCGGCTGGTCGTTCCCACTAGCGCGGTAGTCGTTAGCTTTGTAGACTTCGCTATTTCTGGCCTCATCTTGGTAGCGCTGATGGCGTGGTTCACCTACGTCCCTAGCTGGCGAATAGTTACCCTGCCGCTGTTTATTGTCATTGCCCTAGCGGCCTCTATGGGTGTAGGACTGTGGATGGCTTCGCTAAACGTGCAGTATCGCGATTTTCGCTACATTGTGCCGTTTTTGGTGCAGTTTGGGCTGTACATTTCTCCGGTAGGCTTTAGCAGCAATATTGTGCCCGACCAGTGGCGATTGTTGTACTCTCTAAACCCAATGGTAGGGGTCATTGATGGGTTCCGCTGGGCTATTTTAGGAAACGAGTCATATATCTACTGGCCAGGATTTGGGCTCTCGGTGAGTTTGGTGGTGCTTCTTCTTGTCTCTGGTGTTTGGTACTTCCGCAAAATGGAGCGCACCTTTGCAGATGTGATCTAGCTCAAAGCATTTAGCGTAGTAACCTTCCGTCGCCGGCACTGATGTCTGACACTGTAATTCGGGTTGAAAACTTAGGTAAGAAGTATATCATTGGTCGCCAGCAGGAGCGCTATACGGC
>JBARUP010000036.1:0-2453 GCA_049645805.1 Nodosilinea sp. | reverse complement strand
ACGACCCGAAAGCCGATATCGTCGATTCTGCTGTGAAACGGATAGCTGAGGCTGGAGGCAGATCGGCAGTTTGTCGGTAGGTAAAAGCAAGATCCGCCGCGCAACGATTTCTTTTGGTTGGAGAGCCGGCAGGCGCAGTCTTTTGCAAAGGCATCTTGATGGAGATCGTGCCAGCCATCTAAGCACCATTCCCAGACGTTGCCGTGCATGTCGCAGAGGCCAAAGGCGTTGGCCCCCTCAAACTGGTTTACAGGGGTGGTTTCTTCGCGGTATTCGCCCTTAGGGCCATCGCCGTAGGAGCCAGACCACTTGTATTCTTTGTTGTCGGTGCCTCGGTAGTTGGCGAGGTCTGTGGTGATGGTTTCGCCAAAGTGGAAGGGGGTTGTGGTGCCCGCCCGGCAGGCGTATTCCCATTCGGCTTCGGTGGGTAGGCGATATTGGCGGTTGGTCAAAATCGTGAGTCTGTCGCAAAACTCCACGGCGTCGTACCAAGACACCTGCTCTACGGGGCGCAGGTCGCCCTTGAAGCCCGATGGGTCAGCTTTTAGCTCGCGTTTTACCTGGGGCAGGGCGGCCACCGCCCGCCATTGGGCCTGGGTAATGGGGTATTTGCTCATAAAGAACTGGGAGAGGGTGACCTCGTGTTGGGGGCCTTCGCGCTCCTGCCGCTCTAGCTCGTCCGGTGGGGAGCCCATGAGGAAGGTGCCCGAGGGGATCTGCATCATCCGCAAGGGCAGCACGCGATCGCCTAGGGCTTCGTCGTAGCACTGGTTGCGGCCCTGGCGTTTGTTGATGGTGATTTGGGATGGAGCCATTAGAGCATCGAGAATTTGGGGGACGAAACTGGGTTTTTAATCAACACTATGAGCGATTCGCTAGGGCTGGCACAGTAACCGGGCGTCTTGCTTCCAAAGACTTTCGAGGCGCTGACGCGCCGGGGAATGCAGTCCATATTTTCTTTTTTGAGGGCAAAAGTGCAAAAGGGTATAGGGCAAGGGTTAACCGGTGGGCGGCTAAAGAGTCCTGGGGGCCGAACATACAACCCGAAAACCGACGTGGATGAGGTCGATGCCGGGCCCGTCGTCGTCGCGGTACGCGGAGCGGCAGTACCTCGGAACGTAGTGCCAAGAGCCGCCGCGAAATACACGACCAGCCTGATCATCTTCTGTCAACCAGGCGCTGCCGTCTGTGGGAGCACCTTCGTAATTACTGTGCCAGTGGTCCTGGCACCACTCCAGAACATTGCCGTGCATGTCGCTCAGGCCAAAAGCGTTAGCCACTTCAAAATGGTCCACGGAAGTCGTCTCTTCTCTGTCTTCCCCTTTAGGTCCTTCCGCGTAGGTAGTCCCTCCCTTGTAGCTGGCCAGTTCTGAACTAATCGTTTCACCAAAATGAAAGGGAGTTGTGGTACCGGCTCGACAGGCATATTCCCACTCGGCTTCGGTGGGCAGACGGTACTCTCGTTTTGTGTAGGCAGAGAGTCGGGCACAAAACTCCACCACCTCATACCAGCTCACTTTCTCTACGGGGCGGTCATTCCCCTTAAAGCGAGAGGGATCAGGATTTATCTCGCAGTTAATTTGCTCTAGACCCGCGACAAAGCGCCACTGGGCTTGGGTAATCGGATAGCGCCCCATGAAGAAGGGCTGCACCGTTACCTCATGCTGAGGGCTCTCTCGGTCGTATCTCTCTGGCTCATCCGGCGGCGAGCCCATGGTGAATGGGCCGCCCGGAATAGCGACCATTTCCAGCTCGAAGTCCAAAGCGTCTGGGTCGTTCCCTCCCAACCCTAAGCGCTTTGCAACGCCACGGAAAAAGCCAGGGTCAGTACCCGCCGACAGGCTTTCAACAAACCGATAGCCAGTCTGGCGCTGACGTTGAATCACCCACTCCTCTTGCCGCCGTTCTAAGGTGGCTA
This sequence comes from Nodosilinea sp., assembly GCA_049645805.1. Lineage (GTDB taxonomy): Bacteria > Cyanobacteriota > Cyanobacteriia > Phormidesmidales > Phormidesmidaceae > Nodosilinea. The sequence continues at coordinate 535 of JBARUP010000036.1, read as the reverse complement.
CCACGAACTCAAGCTGCTCTAACCCGTCATTTGAGTCTTCCTGCTCTGGCTCGGCCTCGACAGTGACCGTGGCAATGGTGAATTCATCAGTGATCAGCTCCAGTCCTGATTCATTCGCCACATCAGGCTCGTCCTCTGCATCTACCAGCTCAGCGACGATCACCTCTAGGGGGACTAGCTCAGGAAAACTAGGCTCTGGTAATTCCTCTGGCTCGTCTGGTGCTACCCAGTCATCCTGCTGGTCCGCATCGGCCTCCACCCGCCGGGCTAGCTCAGCATATTGCCCCCCTAATCGATGCAGCGTCTGAGTGGCAATTTGAGCAAAGGGTAAGATGGCGGCTCTTTCCTGCTCACCTAAATCGGTTCGAGGATAGAGCAACGCCGTAAAACTATTGATTTCAAACCCTAGGGTACGGGCAATTTCTCTAGACAGTACATCGAGCACGTCCAGGGTTTCATCGATCGGATTGGCGTTGTTAAGCAGCGGACGGACACCGTCTCGAAACTTATAGCGGGGCGCTTCGCCAGTCCCTCT
>JBARUP010000035.1:0-13855 GCA_049645805.1 Nodosilinea sp. | reverse complement strand
GTATCAATCAACACATTAATTACGACGGACATTTCTCGACCAGGGCGCTACCTGGGTAACGAGCTGGGCGCTGTCCACAAGCCTTGGGACCAGGCCGCAGTACGCTGGGTCTTAACCTATCCTGAGGTCTATGAGGTCGGGGCCTCCAACCTAGGCCACATTATCCTCTACAGCATCTTGAATGCTCAGCCCCGACAGCTGTGCGATCGCGCCTACCTGCCCGCCGCCGACCTAGCCACTAAGCTCAGGCACACAAATACCCCGCTGTTTGCCGTTGAGTCTCAGCGAGCGCTGATCAGTTTTGATATTCTAGGCTTTAGCCTTAGTTACGAGCTGGGTGCCACCAATATTCTCGAAATGCTCCACCTAGCAGGTATTCCCCTGACCTGGAAAGAGCGCAGTCGGCCAGGAGCCTTCAGTGTAGAAGCTGGCTCCTGGCCCTTGATTTTTGCAGGCGGACAGACCGCTACCTCCAACCCCGAACCCTACGCCGACTTTTTTGACTTTGTGGCGCTAGGCGATGGGGAAGAACTGCTGCCTGAGATAGCCCTGGTAATTGAGGAAGGCAAAGCGGCTGGTCTCAGTCGTGAGGCCCTGCTGCTCGATCTGGCACAGGTTCCAGGGGTATATGTGCCTCAGTTTTATACTATGGCCGAGGACGGCTCGGTATATCCCAACCGATCAGGGGTGCCCAAGCGGGTGCTGCGCCGAGTGGCCACTCCCATTCCTGCCTACGCTATGGGCCTAGTGCCCTACGTTGAAACCGTTCACGATCGCCTGACGGTAGAGATTCGGCGGGGCTGCACGCGGGGCTGCCGCTTTTGCCAACCGGGCATGCTCACCCGTCCCGCCCGTGACGTAGAGCCTGAGGCGGTGGTCGACGCCATTGAATCGGGCATGCGTAAAACCGGCTACGACGAATTTTCGCTGCTGTCGCTAAGCTGCTCCGACTACTTGGCCCTGCCAGCGGTGGGAGTCGAGATTAAAAACCGGCTCAAAGACGAGAACATTTCTCTATCGCTGCCCAGTCAGCGGGTCGATCGATTCGATGAGAACATTGCCAATATCATTGGCGGCAACCGCCTCACCGGATTGACCTTCGCCCCCGAGGCCGGCACCCAGCGCATGCGCGACATCGTTAACAAAGGGCTTACTAACGAGGAACTGTTGCGCGGCGTCAAGACAGCCCACGAGCAGGGCTGGAGTCGAATCAAGCTCTACTTTATGATCGGCCTGCCTGGCGAAACCGATGTTGACGTGCTGGGTATAGCCGAAACCGTACGCTGGCTGCGCCAGGCCTGTACGGTGCAGGGTCGGCGACCGCTGTCGTTTAATATCACCATCTCCAACTTCACGCCCAAGCCCCACACCCCGTTTCAGTGGCACTCAGTATCAACCGAGGAGTTTTTGCGCAAGCAGCGGCTGCTGCGAGAAGAGTTTAGAGCCATGCGCTGGGCTAAGGCCAACTTTACCGACGTGCGCATCTCGGCGATGGAAGACTTTGTTGGTCGCGGCGATCGCCGCCTCGGCTCGGTGGTGCGCCGCGCCTGGGAGCTAGGGGCCGGTATGGATAGCTGGTGGGAAAGCGTTGAGAACGCCTTTAAAGCCTGGTCTCAGGCCATCGACGAAGCGGAACTGACCTGGAAGTACCGCCAGGTTGACCAGGGCGAATGGAGCGTTATGGGCGGCGGTGGCGGTAGTGAAGCAAGTCTAGATGCCCCTCTGGCCTGGGATCATATTGATACAGGCATCGACAAGACCTGGCTAAAAGAAGACCTGAGTCACGCCCTGGAGGCTGCTACGGTGCCCGACTGCTCCTTTGAGGGGTGCAGCCACTGCGGCGTGTGCGGTCCCGACTTTGGCCACAACGTTGTTATACCACCGCTGCCGATTCCCGCCTTTGTAGGTCATAGCCAGCCTAGCTCCGAGCGGGTGCAGCGTTTGCGAGTTACCCTTGGCAAGCTGGGATCGATGGCCCTGCTCGGTCACCTAGATCTGGTGCGGCTGTTCGATCGCGCCCTGCGGCGAGCCGGGTTACCCATTGCCTTTACCGGCGGCTTTCACCCCGGGCCAAGACTGTCGCCCGCCAATGCCTTGCCCCTGGGGGCCACTAGCAGCGGCGAAGTGGTCGATTTTGAGCTGACCCACGCGATCGCCCCTGATGACTTTTTGCGACAGCTAGCCGACCAGCTACCGGCAGAGATTCCGCTTTACAACGCTGTTGAGGTAGCCCTCGGTGAATCCTCAGCGACTAAGTGCCTAGAGCGAGCCGAGTACTATCTTCGGGTCGTTTCAGAGGGTGAAGCTCATAGCTTTTGGAGCCAGTGGGTTGAGGCCGTTATGGCCCTAGATGAATTTTTGTGGGAGAAGACAACGAAGTCTGGTAAGACCCAGGTGATAAATCTGCGGGAGCGCCTGCATGAGCTGAGTTTGGTCACCCCAAATCAGCCCCTGCCGCCAGGGTTAGACGATGCTCTGGCGTCTAGCTGTTGGTTGAGAGCCCTAGGCGACTGCCGCAACGACGGAAACCTACTGCGCCCTCAGCAAGTCGTTACTATGGTGGAGCAGGTGGCTGGCCAGCCAGTAAGTCTACAGCACGTGCATCGCAGCCGGTTAATATTTAGCTAGAGCATCCCGAAGCGGGGTAGATTATGGACAAAGAAACAGGCCATGTTCCAAAGACCAGAGGGCTTGTGCAAGGGCAAGGGAGGCTGAAACGAGGCTGGCTCAGACAGTGGATTGGTCCGGCGATCGCAGGTGCCAGTCTACTGATAGCCGGACCGCATCCAGCCGGTGCTCAGACGGCTTGCACTCTTCAAAATGATAGTGCTGAGGCTAGGACTGCTGAAGCTAGTACTACAGACACAACCTGCTGCCCCAGTGATGTGCTGACGCCCTACTGGCCTGAACAATCGCCCCAGCTGCATCGATCCTTTTGTCAGCTGCTGACCTTTCCTACTGGGGGTCGGCTCGATGGGGAAGACTTTGCCCAGCGCATTGTAGACGGGACGCTATCGAGCCACAGCCAGTGGGCCTCCGCTGACACCATGACATTGCCCAGTCTGTGGTGGAACCGCGATTCGCTGACCTCGCACCTGGGCGGGCGTCGGCTAGTTGATTCTTGGCTGTCTTACCGGATTAAAGAGGCGGATACAGCAGTAGTAGATGTCGTCATCAATTCTCAAATCTGGTCGGTGCTGACCTATAGCGAGCGCTACGCTGTGCTCAATCAGTTCGGTACCGCTGCCCGCGATTCTGGCTACAGTCTGCGATTCTTGCAGGGCAACTCCCGTAACTACCGGATAGCGGGCCTCTACGTCTGCGATTTTAATACCGAGTCAGATTCTCTAGCAGAGCAGAACGTTCAAACCTGCTCAGCTAGCCTAGATGCAGGGCTGATTGTGCTGCTCCAGCGCGACTTGCAGGCCGCCAGCGAGCGTCGCCAGTCGCCCCTAGCCACAGCTGAAGGCGTACAAAGCGCAGAGACAACACAGCCACCAAACTAGGGCCTAGCTGCGCAGACGCTTCCACAAACGGCTGTACTGATCTTCAGCAGCAGCGGCTAGGGGCAGCAAAAACTCGCTCTGGGCCGCTACCTCGGGCGATAAAGCAATGCTGGGGGGCGATCGCAGTGGCTCGGGCAGCTGAGCGGGTTCAACTCCCCACAGCTGGGGTGATGTGCCCTGGCCAAAGATGGCGAGCTGAGTAGCAAAGTCGGCCCCTAAGCAAAAATCAATCCAGTCAAGCGCGGCGATTGCAGCCTTTTCTGAGTCCACAGGCGCAGCACCCTCGGGTCGCACCCAAAGCTGGGCGCTGAGTAGCGTGCCCTCCGGAGGTACGGCCAAGGCCAGATGCCTATACTGCTTTAGCAGGGGAAGAACGTCGTCTGACCAGCCCACAACAGCTGTAGCATCTTCAATAAGCAGCGCTTCGAGGTAGTAATCAGAGTCGTAGACACGCACCTGGCGATGCAAATCGCTAAGGAAAGCATCTAGCCCCTCTACGGCTGCCGGATCTTCGCTATTGGCCGAAGCCCCCAGTGCCTTTTGGGCTAGCCCTAGCACCAGGCGAGGATGGTCGGGCAGCACCACTCGTCGAGCTAGCTCCGGACGCAGGAGATCAGACCAGGTTGAGAACCGGGCGCTGTTCTGCGGTAGGCGAGTGGAATCGTAGAGTATGACTAAATGGCTCCATCGGTAGGGCACAGCCCAGGTGCTGCCGCTAGAAGCGGGAATACCTTCGGCACTGCGCTTGACTAACGTTGGCCACACCGCCGCCAAATCATTCCACCGCCCGAGGGTCGATACCTCAACCGGTTGCACCAACCCCTGACGAATAGCGGGAGCTAGCCAGTAGTCGGCTAGACTGACCCAATCGGCCATGGGAACAGCCTCTTCCGATTTACGGTGCCAATTCTGGAGCAGTCCGTACAGCTCCACCAGCGAGTCCTCGGGGTTGACAGCAACGATGCTGCCCCGCTCAGGCCAGTCTTGAAAAGCCTTTAGCAGCTGAGCCGGTACTGAGTTTGCCAGCATCGCCAGCCGCAAACTGGCATCGGAGCCGCGCTGGCACCCACCTAGCATGGCTAGAGTCACCCCACCGGCAGCCGCCATAAAGCTGCGACGTTTCATGAGCATTTGCCCCTCAGCTCCCCTTCTCAGGGGAGAATACTAATTAACCATAGCGCTTTAGCACCCTCATGAATGCTGTAAGAAACGTCATCAGCGTCTCTATAACCCTCGTTTTAGTATCATTTATCGGCCTCAGCCTGGCCCGGCTGGTGTACTTCTTTCTGCACAGTCAGCAGATTGTGTGAGACAGTCACTTGGTCTCCCCCTGCTTAAGGCGTTAGTTACAGCTCGGCGCTTGCACCCTACGCAGCGGCACAGAAACAGCGGGGCTGGATACTCAAGCGCCTGAGGGGCCGAGGGTAGATAAAATTCGCATCGCTAGCTCGGTCAGGTTATCGCGATTGGTGCAGAAGTGCTCGGCCTTGGAACGGGGCACTCCAGCCGTGACTAGATACTCTACCAGCAGATTGAACAGCATGTCTTCGGCTAGATCCCGCTGGTCAGCCCAGCCTCGCTTCTGGTAGTGCAGATACTCTTGGCAACGTAGGCCCAGGTCGTGATAGGTAGCGCTGCTGGTCAAGTGCTGAAGGCTGCTGACAATCATGGCTACCTCAGAATGCAAATATCCCTAGTTTAGCGAAGGGGATTAGAGCTAGCGGGCGGCCCTAAACACTACCGAAAGATTGTTAGCAGGCATTGCTATAGTCTCGACCAGCGCTAGCCCCTGGGCCTCAGCGGCAGCTATAACGGCTTCTAAATCGCGCACGCCCCACTCGGCGTTTTGAATCTGTAGGCGAGTGTCGAAGGCATCGTTACTAATGGCCGTATGCTGCCCACCTCGCTTGAAGGGGCCGTACAGGTATAGAACGCCGTCCTTTGGCAGTACGCGCCCAGCCCCCGACATAAGGCCGAGGCAGGCTGACCAGGGCGCAATGTGAATCATGTTGATGTTAACCAGAGCGGCAATGGGATGCTGCCACAGATCTAGCTCTGTGAGGGAATCTCTGGCGTTAGTTTCTACTGGCCATACGGTGGCGGCGGCATCTAGTGCTAGAGGCGAGTGCAAATTATCGGCAGGGGAGGCTTCTCGCCAGGCGGCAATGCTGTCGCGGGCTAAGGGGTCAAGGTCTGATGGCAACCACTGACGAGGCGTCAGGCGTGGGGCAAAGAAAGCAGCATGCTCGCCAGTACCGCTCGAAATTTCTAGCACCGTACCGGTCGGGGGCAGCACACGCTGAAGCACCGACAGAATAGGCGCTCGGTTGCGCTCGGTGGCGGGGGCGTAGCGACGGGTATCGGGAGGGATGAGCATAATCATGATGCAGGTAGTGCGCTAATCACATACATCATAGGGGCGGTTAAGCAAAGGATAATCTACTCATGTGCCCATGTGCTCTGGGCATTGCTAAGCGTGATGGAGATTTATCTCGCTGCCCTTAGGCAAGAAATGACTGAAGTAAGACAGAACTTGATTCAAACCCGCGTCAGTATCGACAGCCGTAGGACATGCTTCTCTAAGCGTGTCTGCTGAACTTCCTCTCGTTGGCAAAAGTAAAACTTCCCCTTGCCCCCCTTTTTGGGGGGCCTTTAAGCAATTGCTAGTCATCGCTTTCTAGAAATCGAGTAACGAGGGGACTAGGTATTTGCTTCGATAAAACCTTGCGAAGCAGCCTCTCTAGCTCGCGAAAAGGCCGTGGCTCAGCCATCCGCATTGATTTGACTGATTAGCTCAGCCAGAACTTGCTCAGCCCGATCATTATCAACCTGGCAGGTACCGGCAGCTTCGTGACCGCCGCCGCCATACTTCAGCATAAGCTCACCGATGTTGGTTTTGGAAGTGCGGTTAAAAATGGACTTACCTGTTGCCATAACAGTATTCTGCTGTCTCAACCCCCACATCATGTGAATCGAGATATTGCACTGGGGAAACAGAGCATAAACCATAAACCGGTTGCCCGCATGGATTATGGGCTCTCGCAGGTCAAGCACTACCAGGTTGTCGTACACCGTGGCGCAGCTCAGAATTTGTGCCTTAAACTCAGGCTCTTGGGCAAAGTAGAAATCGACCCGCTCTTCTACGTCTGGCAGGGCTAGAATCTCGGCTATCGTGTGGTTTCGACAGCAGTCGATCAGCTGCATCATCAAGTTGTAGTTTGAGATCTGAAAATCCTTGAACCGACCCAGTCCGGTTCTAGCATCCATCAAAAAATTCAGCAGAGTCCAGCCTATAGGCTGTAGTACTTCTGTTTGGCAATACTGGGCCGAATCAGCTTTGTCTACCGCCGCCATCATCTCAGCAGAGACACTGGGAAAGCGATCAGCTCCACCGTAGTAGTCGTACACGACCCGCGCTGCGGAAGGGGCGTGAGGATCGATGATGTGATTGTCTCGCTGCCTCTGGTTTCGGAGCACTTCGCTGGAGTGGTGATCAAACGCTAGGTGCACGCTTTCGACGTAGGGCAAGTTAGTGGTGATGTCGTTGGCATCAAGATCAACTTTGCCGTCCTGCATATCTTTGGGGTGGACGAACATGATGTCGTCGATCAGGTTCATATCCTTCATGAGAACGGCGCACACAAGGCCGTCAAAATCGCTGCGGGTAACTAGTCGGTGCCGAGTTTTGGTGGCTATCATAGGGGCTCCTTGCGCTCCAGGATACGGAGCAAGCTAGAGATTGGTCAATCGTGCCTATCTTTCCCAAACTCGATAAACAGCTAACGAATGCTGACAGCTATAGCTATAGCCAGTAGGATTAGGACCCTCCGCTGGTGCTTAATGGCTTTCCTCAACCCTCGCTGGATTTCGGCGGCTCTACTAAAGCGACTGAACGCAGGAGACAGGCCCATAGCGCGTTTCTATGGAAGCAATTGAAGTTTCCTAAACCTTTTGCAGACCCATCGTTATCGAATAAACGATCGCGATGACAATAGTCCGGACACTTTTCTAAGAAAGGGCTGGAACCCCTGATTTCTCGTTAACTAAGCCACTGGGGAAGAGGGTTGAAACCCGCATTCTACCGTTGGCTCTTAAAAACTGTCCGGAGTGTTGCGATGAGATACTTTATCCAAAGTATTTGAATCAGTATTTTCCCTAACGTCTCTGGGTTCTAGTCTCGCTGTAATATAAAAAAGAAAGGTTGGGGAACAGGCTTAAAGTCCATCACACCGATGACGGTGTTATCGTCTACTTTCCTAAAACTATCGTTGATGGGTAGGTTGTCGTAAATCATGGTAGCGCCGACTCGATCGCGGTATTCCATCATGCGCAGCCTAGCCTGACTAGACTCGGTTCGAGACATTGACGCCATTAAACGAATCACCGGACGCATCAAGTCGTGCTTAAAAAAGGGCATGCTCAGACCCATCTTCATAGCGACCAAATTAGGCGCTACTTTGAAGATACGATTCTGACTATCCAAAAACAGCAGCGGGTGGACAGTCTCTGGATCGATGAATTCTTTGCCATACCAGTGAGACGCTTCTAACAGTCCATCCATTGGATGATGGCTAGAAATTTCGGACCCTCGCCACCGCCCAATCATGAACGCTAAACTAACTGGCTCTAGGGCATCAAAAATCTGAAGTGCGCTTTCAGTAGTAGCCTGCTTGCTTAGAAGAATTGGATCTAGTCTATCTGAGATATCCATGGTCATCACAGATAAAGGCACATCGCCATTATGGTATCGCTCCTGCTAGCCTTCGGCTGGCCACTTACTGATCCCACCTGCGATCGCAGATACCGTCTACGACACGAGCTTGCCTCTGCTGGCCAAGCCGTCAGCGCCGTGAAAGGTAACACCGTGCTAGATACTGAGCAGCAGGCCGATGTCCATCGGAGCTTATAATCACGACAGACGTATCCACGACAAACGTATTTTTGAGTACGAAACAGCAGGCGGCGCTTGCGAAAGCGATCGCAAGCGCCCTGTTCGTAGTCAACCCAGTTTGTCATTTAAGAACGTCATGAGAGTGCGCCAGGAGCGGCGATCGGCCATGCCGTTATACCGCTCAGCATCGCTCCAAACTGTAAAAGCATGGTCGGTACCACCGTAGATCTCCATGTCAAAGTCAACTCCGGCTTCGTCAAGTTCGGCGGCAAGCTGAGCCACATCAGCCATGGGCACCGCCCCATCGTCAGAGCCGTGGAGCACCAGAACGGAACCCTGGGTCTGGCTATAGTTCTGTCCCTCAGGAGTGGCTAGGCTGCCGTGGAACGCTACAAAACCATCCACATCCATGCCAGCGCGAGCCATTTCGAGCACCGCCCCACCGCCAAAGCAATAGCCGATGGCAACAACCTGACTAGCATCAACGCCGTCCATGCTCTGCGCCTCGGCTAGACCTGTCATTAGCCGAGTCCGCAAAGCAGCGCGATCCGCTCCCAGGGCGCTGCTTTGAGCCCGTGACTCATCGGGGCTGCTAGGGCGTACGCCCTGGCCATAGAGGTCTACTGCAAAGGCAGCATAGCCCTGCTCGGCCAGCATCTGCGCGCGGCGTTTTTCGTAGTCATCTAGGCCGTTCCAATCGTGAATCAGCAGCACCAGCGGCTGAGTTTTGCTGAAGTTTTGGTTAAGGGCAAAGTAGCCCTCATAGGGCTGTCCATCGACGCTGTAGATCACCGGCTCAGCCACAATGCTGGCCTTTGCCGACGGCGACAACCCCATCCCTACGGATACGGCCAACACGGCAGCTAGTACAACCCAAACAAGCTTTCTCACCACAAATCCCCTTCATCTAGATTCCGGTCACCACGGTATAAGCGGAGGGCTGAGTGAGTTACCCTTTAGCCAAGTCTTTGCCCATCGCGCCCGCGTTAAAGGCGACTCGGTGGGGCAAAGGACCGCTCCTACCCCTGATATCGTAAAGATATTTGATGTTGAACGCAAAACTCATCTTTTGCTTATGGAATGGACCGCTGACGCTGAAGCCCGACTTAAGGAAATTCCCTTCTTCGTGCGCCCCGCTGCCCGCAAGAAAATTGAGAAGTTTGCCCATGACCAGGGCCATAGCCAGATCACCGTTGAGGTTTACGAAGCTGCCAAGAAGCAGTTTGGCTAGGATTAATGGCCCTGTAGCCTAGATTTAGTCTGTGGCTATAGCCGTGGTGGCGACTGCTGAAGCCAGCTCAAGCAGGTGGCTAGGTAGCTATGCTGGTTAGCCGCAGATTGTGTTAAGTTACATATCGCATTGGGGCTAGGGGCAGCTAGCGCCTAGAGGTAAACGTGTAGTGGTGTCTGCCCAGTCAATTCAGTCATTCTGCCGGCAACACTGACGCTGCTTGTGTGACAAGGCAGACGATCGCCTTTCAAATCTACTGGCGCTCGCTACAGCTTAATCTAGGTATCAATATATAAATCCATGGTTAAAAAATCCGATTTTGTTCTGACTCCATACATGAGAAGCGACGATCGACGGGCGACGATTCAAATTCTCAACACTCTTGTTCCCTATCTAGCACTGTGGGTCTTGGCGATTAAAGCGGCTTCAGTGTCGCTGTGGCTGCTGCCCCCTTTACTCGCCCTTATGGCACTGTTTTTGCTGCGCTGCTTTTCGCTCATGCACGACTGCGGCCACTACTCTCTCTTTCGCTCAAAGACCGTCAATCGGCTGGTGGGCTTTCTGCTGGGCTCTATCAACGCTATGCCTCAGTACGCATGGTCGCGCGATCACGCCTTCCATCACAAGACCAATGGCGACTGGGAACGATATCGCGGCATTGGCGACTTCCTCTCTGTAGAGGAGTTTTCTCAGCTTAGTCCTATGGATCAAAAGATTTACGGCATCACGCGGCACCTCCTAATGACGGTACCGGGGGGATTTTTTTATTTGGCAATCAAGCCTAGGCTAGCTTTAGTCTTAGGCACGTATGACTTAATTAGGGACGGGTTGACCCGCCAGAGGAACGGCAGCCTGGATCTTAAAAATCTGCTTGACTCCCATCAGTCAAAGCACTGGCTCACTAAGGGTGAGTTTTGGGATCTGCTGTTCAACAATATTTTTGTAGTCAGCAGCTGGCTGCTGCTGTGCCACCTAATTGGGACGGCCCTGTTTTTGAGCTTGTACTCAATTGTTTTGGCGATCGCAGGCGCTATTTTCATCTGCGTCTTTTTTGTCCAGCACAACTTTGAGGGTTCCTATGCCCACACAACCGCTGACTGGGACTACCTGCGCGGCGCGATCGAGGGCAGCAGCTACCTAGAGCTACCGGCCATTCTCCGATGGTTTACCGCCGACATCAGTTACCACAACATCCACCACCTCTCAGAGCGCATTCCGAACTACAACCTAGCGGCCTGTCATCACCAAAACAGCCACCTGCTCGAGCGGGTAAAAACGGTGCGGATAGACAACATGCTCGACTGTTCAAAGTTCATTTTGTGGGATGCGGCGGCTAATCGACTGGTTCCTCTTCCGCCTAGCCAGATTGACCTAACGGTGCCCCAGCCCTAGCGCTCTAGAACCTATAAAGTTTCTATTTCTAGAGCGCTAGCAGTTGGTCAAGGGCGTCGAGCGCCTCACACTGCGGACCGGAGTTTGCTCGATTGGCTTGGGGCAGCTGCACTTGACTAGGGCTAGAGGGCTGGCTTTCACGAACGGCGAAGGGCTCCCCCACCTGAGGAGGACATCCACGCATATACTCGTCGCAGTAGCGGCGAAAGACAGCCTCGACAGCAGCGCGGGCGTTCTTGAGACCCCACTCAGCGGCGATACGGTCGGCTTTTTCTAGTACGTCCCGGCTTAGACGAACCTTGTTGTCTTGGCGGGCTTGCCGCTCCGCCGCCGAAATGTTTGAGGCTACTTTGTGGTCATGCATAGTTGAGTATCATCGGTCATTAAAAACAGGCCACGAACGTTAGCAAACTGAGGATCGCTCATAACACTGAACAGCTTGTGACCCTGGAGGCGATCGGCAATCAGATGCGAACCGCCGCCCGTTACCAAGAAGCGTGTCACTCTAGGCATATAAGGGGTGTACTGAGCTTTCACTGTCTGAAAAATACCTTTGAACCACGGGTCGAGGTATTCGTCGAGCCAGTCGGCCCAGACTAGGCCGGTGTCGGCGTAGATGTGGTCACTGCGAAAGCCATCCATGACGATACAGGGGTCAGCGCTGCTGCCGAGCTGATCGGTGAGGCGGTGATCAAAACTAATGGCGGTGGCCAGTTCGTAGGTGCCGCCGCGATCCATGATGTTCTCGTCAATGACTTCGCTATCGGCATCAACTAAACGGGTAAGCCAGGTGCCACCGCCAATGTCGATCACGATGGTGTAGCCCTGACTAGGAATATTGCCCTGAGACTTGGCGTAGTGGTAAGCACCCATGCCTTCGCGCTCGACCTCTACCGACTCAACGCTGACGCGAAAGTCAACGTCATTGCGGACAAACTCGTGTACGCCAAGCAGCTGAGCACGAATGTCTTCACCGTTGCGGGCCGGGTCGGGAGTAGAAACGTAGAGATTGAGAGCATAATCGGCTACGCCGCCGGGCAGGGGTTCTAGGCAGGCATAGAGATGCAGCTTGGCTAGCTCGACCTTGTTCTCGATCACGGTTTGCTGCTGGCGACGATACTTGTAGGCCTGTGCACCAAAATGGTAGCGGCGACCATCCGACAGTTCAATCAGGGGAGAGGCTTCGGAGAAGCTAACAGCGTCGCGTCCTCGAGGCAGCTGGTAGCGCACTGAGCGAATAGCCTTGGGGTGGCCGCTGCCGGCAAAGAACTTGAGGTCGTAGTTACCAGCATCAAGCACCAGCACCGGGGCGGTGGTGCTAGGGGTTTTAGTGCCGCGAGCCTTGGCCGAAGACCGGGTCGCACCAGCGGCGGAGCGGCTGCGGGGGGCGGTAGTCGTGGTCATAGGAATCTCTCGTGGGGTATCAGGACAACGAGCCTTAGAGCACCATACTTGGAGCGCCATACATGGAGCGCCATACTTAAAGCGATCGCACTGCCGTCAGCGGGACCAGATGCACTCATGAGTACGCATGAACCAATACTAATTCACTTGTACTGCTGTGGCAAGAGGATAGTTCGAGGAGAGCGCTGCTCTGTACTTCCAATTCCCTGTAGATCGTCCGTAGGTTAGGCATTTTTGGTCTCTGCTGGGTAACCCCTTTTGAGCCGGAAAGAATTAAAGCCGCTACCGTATTGCAGGTCACATCCCATCGCGATCTTTCTTGATCCCCCTTGTCAAGCGTTACCCTCGGGCTCACACTGGAACTGTGAAGCAGAGTAGTAAAAAACAGGCCAGTTTGTGGGGCTTATCGAGGAAAACTTGTGAAATCAGTTCTGGCTATCATTCTAGGTGGCGGTGCCGGCACCCGCCTTTATCCATTAACCAAGTTTCGGGCTAAGCCAGCGGTTTCTCTGGCGGGCAAATACCGCCTGATTGATATTCCCGTCAGCAACTGCATCAACTCAGACATTAACAAGATTTACGTGCTCACTCAGTTCAACTCCGCCTCGTTGAACCGGCACATTAGCCGAGCCTACCAATTTTCGCAGTTTACCGAAGGCTTTGTAGAAGTACTGGCTGCCCAGCAAACTCCTGAAAGCCCTAGCTGGTTTCAGGGCACCGCTGACGCTGTGCGCAAGTACCTGTGGCTGTTTGACTCCTGGAATGTAGAAGACTTTATCATTCTGTCGGGGGATCACCTCTACCGCATGGACTACAGCCTGTTCGTCCAGCGTCACCGGGCCACTAACGCCGATATCACTCTGTCGGTGGTACCCATTGGCTACAAACAAGCCTCCGATTTTGGCCTCATGAAGGTTGATGACACAGGGCGCGTGGTTGACTTTAGCGAAAAACCCAAGGGCGATGCCCTAGAGGAAATGAAGGTTGACACCACCTCTTTAGGCCTCAGCCCGGAGCAGGCGGTCGAGAAACCCTTTATCGCCTCTATGGGTATCTATGTGTTTAAAAAGCAGGTTCTGATTGACCTGCTGCGCAAGAATCCTGACCAAACTGATTTTGGCAAAGAAATCATTCCGGCCTCGTCGAGTGATTACAACGTGCAGGCCTACCTATTCGATGGCTACTGGGAAGATATTGGGACCATTGAGGCCTTTTACGAAGCTAACCTAGCGTTAACTCAGCAGCCCCACCCCGACTTTAGCTTCTACCAAGAAGACGCGCCCATCTACACACGAGCGCGCTATCTGCCGCCCAACAAGCTGCAGGACTGCCAGGTAACCCAGTCGAGCATTACTGAAGGCTGCATTCTCAAGAACTGCCGCATTAACCACTCGGTGATTGGCCTACGCCAGCGGATCAACGCTGACTGCG
>JBARUP010000034.1:0-2695 GCA_049645805.1 Nodosilinea sp. | reverse complement strand
TTTGCCGTGCCCGACGATATCGTTAGCGGGGTGGCTAGCCCCGAGCTCAGCTACCGCTAGCTAGGTATCGTTAGGCCATTGTCTACCGGGTGCATCTGTGGGCCAGATGCACCCGGTAAACGGCTAGTTTTGGCCAGTCAAGCGGCTGGCCTGATTGATTGCTCTAAGGGGCGATTCACGGTCTACACTAGGCTAGCCAAGGCTAATTTTGTGTGGGAGTAAGACCATGAAACGGCGAACACTGTTGGGCTATGCGGGGTCGGGACTGGGAGCCGCCCTCGGAGTGGGGCTAGCGCACCGCGCTGCTCAGGCCCAAACGACCGGCGTTACCATTCGCAGCCTGGGGCATACGGCTTTTCTCTTTACCGGTGGCGGGCGGCGCATCTTGGTCAACCCGTTTCGCCGCGTCGGCTGTACTGCGGGGTTTGCCTCCCCAGCTGTTCCTGCCGATATTGTTATGATCAGCAGCCGACTGTTTGACGAAGGCTACCTAGCCGAGCTGCCTGGCGAACCTCGAGAGCTGACTGAAGCGGGCGTTTACGACTTTGAAAACCTGAGGATTCAGGGCATTCTAACGTTCCACGATCGCGAGGGGGGGCGTCGGTTTGGCACCAATACCGTTTGGAAGTGGACCCAAGGCGGTGTCACCATTGTCCATACGGGAGGAGCCGCCGCGCCGCTGGGAGTGGAAGAACAAATTCTGCTGGGTCGCCCGGATGTCATGCTAGTGCCCGTGGGCGGCGGCCCGAAAGCCTATACCGCAGCTGAAGCGGTGCAGGCGGTGCAGGTGCTAAAGCCCAAGATTGTGATTCCCACCCACTACCTGGCCGATGTTGCTGGCGAGGGCTGCGAGCTAGACCCAGTGGACGACTTTTTGGCGCTCATGCAGGGTACCCCGGTTACCCGCGCCAGCAGTGGCTCACTGGGAATACGCCCCGGCGATTTGCCTAGCCAGGGCATGCGGATTCAGGTCTACCAATATCCCAGAGCCTAGGCTGCGGCGACTGAGAAACCGGTTTTTTGCGGCGATCGCCGATATTCCTTAACATCTAGAGAAGAAACCTGATTTCTCCTGCTTCATTCACCCTAGGGCTTGAGCGCCTGGGCCTATCACCTCTCCAACCGTTATGACTACTCCCTACGCCCGTCGTCGTCAGCGTGCCATGGATCTGATCGGCGGCGGCACCGCCGTTTTTGCCAGCGCGCCCCCGGCGGTGATGCACAATGATGTAGATTACCCTTTCCGTCAGGACAGCAACTTTTACTACCTGACGGGGTTTAACGAACCGGGCGCGGTGGCGGTGCTGGCCCCCCACCATGACGAACATAAGTTTGTGCTGTTCGTGCGGCCCAAAGACCCCGAAAAAGAAACCTGGTCGGGCTACCGGCTGGGGGTTGAGCAGGCCAAAGAACGTCTGGGGGCAGACGAGGTCTACCCCATTGCCGAGCTCGATGAGCACCTCCCTAAGTATCTCGAGGGGGCCGATCGCCTCTACTACCGCTTTGGCCCTGACCAGGCCCTCAACAATCGCATTATGCGGTACTGGCAGCGGCTGCTGGCTACTTACTACAAGCGTGGTACCGGGCCGGTCGCCATTGAAGACGCTACCCTGATGATGCAGACGCTGCGGCGGGTAAAAGAAGTCGAGGAGCTGGATTTACTACGGCGGGCGATCGCTATTTCGGCCAAGGCCCACAACTACGCCCGCGACATCACTCGACCCGGTCGCTACGAGTACGAAATTCAGGCCGAGATGGAGCACATCTTTCGCCTAGAGGGAGCGATCGGGCCAGCCTACACCTCCATTGTGGCGGCGGGGGCGAACGCCTGCATCTTGCACTACGTCGAGAACAACTGCCGCATGCAGGAGGGCGACCTGCTGCTAGTCGATGCGGGCTGCGCCTACGACTACTACAATGCCGACATTACCCGCACGTTTCCGGTGGGAGGGCGCTTTAGCGACGAGCAGCGAATTTTGTATGAGCTAGTGCTAGAGGCGCAGCTCAGGGCCATTGATGCGGTCAGGCCCGGCGCTCCCTTCAACGCGTTCCACGACGCCGCCACCCGCACTATCACCCAAGGACTGGTAGATTTGGGCCTGCTCCAGGGCAGTTTAGACACTCTAATTGAAGAGAAAAAGCACAAGGCGTTCTTCATGCACGGCACGGGCCACTTCCTGGGCCTAGACGTGCACGATGCCGGTATTCTCCGCAATGCCGACAAAACCTGGAAGCCCTTTGAGATAAACAACGTGGTGACCGTTGAGCCGGGCATCTATATTTCACCCACCTACGAGCCGGTGGAGGGCCAGCCCCAGGTTGACGATCGCTGGCGAGGCATTGGCATTCGCATCGAAGACGACGTGCTGGTGACGGCAGCGGGCTGCGAAGTGCTGACGGCGGCGGTGCCGAAGTCACTAGAAGAAATGGAGCGTTAGCGATGATCGGCAGTCAATCGACGGCAAAAACCGTATTTCTCCTGGCCTCTATGGTGGGCTGGCTGACCGTGGGGGCGGCGATGATGTACCTGTTTCCCGCGATCGCCGACGGAGTGGTGGGCAGCGAGGTTACCCACCTGTGGATGACAAACCTGGCCCGCAGCGGCTATAACCCGGCTCTGGGATGGGTTGGGGGCGGCGCGGCGCTGGCGGTAACGGTGGCGGGCAACTGGGTGTGGTACCGGCAGGTTGAGGAC
>JBARUP010000033.1:0-2008 GCA_049645805.1 Nodosilinea sp. | reverse complement strand
GCTCTGTTTAGCTTTCATAAAATGTAGAGCGGTGACTTGGGTGCTTGGGCAATACTGGCCTGAGCTAATTCAAATGTAGGATGGGTTCGCGATAGCGTAACCCATGCGGACGTTGGTTTCTTGCCTTCGGCAAGGCTTCGCCAACGGGCCTCAAGCCAACCTACAGGAGATCTGCGATCGCTCTGTGTTGGCACTTCACTCAACGTACAGCAGTTGGAATTGCTGTGTTTCCGGCGTCAGGCCAATCTGCAAGAGATTCGCGACCGCAATTAATTGTTTAAATCAAGAAATATGATCATATCCCTGAAGATCACTATCTAAAGACCATATAAAAATACGGTGATTAGGCGTTATTCTAATTGTCTTCTCCCATTCTTTAATTATGGATAAGTCTCCCATACCTGCGCCACGCATTGCTGAATCAGGAAAGTTACTTAGCCATTCTCCAACCTCCTCCATATCTGGTAGTTGCATAACTTGCCAAGGTGCTTCCCCTTTTATCGCTTTCTTGACTTGCTCGATAAAAACTTCAGCAAATTGACGTCGTTTCCTACCATCACTAAGTTGAGCAATATGATTCCCTGTTTCGTAGACGGCAGCCATAGGTAGAAGAAGATTAGTACCTTCCTCAAGTAAATCTTTTAACTCTTGTATTACCTGAGCTCGTTCACTATTCATATGAGGAATGTCGAGAACATTGCAGAATATATATGTATCAACAATTGCAACTGCTTTCATTCTCTCGGTTCTCCCACATCGAGAGAAGCTAGCCACTCCATTGCTTTCTTCTTTTTCTGTTCTGTTCCGGGATGCTGCTTAACAAAACGTTCTAATAGTCCACGAGTCATGAGGTGCCCAACAGACCCCTGAGCAATGAGTTCGGGATAGTCGGGAATATCCTGCAATCTAATCAACTGACTTGAGCCATCTTGAGGGCTTCGATAGCAAAATACAGTTTCAGGAATGGCTTCATCGGGCAGGGCATCAAGAAGTGCGGGATTATGGCTGCTAATTAAAACCCGTAAATCACGATTCTTTGCAATGTTAGAAATTCGCTCTAACAAATCGGCTGCTCTGCTGGGGTGTACACCATTATCGATTTCTTCAATGACAACTAAACTTTGCTCGGGTGCAGAAAGCATTGCTGCAGCAATAGAGAGGACGCGTAAAGTTCCATCTGAAAGTATAGAAGCATCGTAGGTAGTAGAAACACCGCCAAACGTTTCGGTTAGCTGTAGCATAACCTCATCACGAGGTGTTTCTATGAACAGGATATTTTCAATATCCTGTTCAGGCAAACTTTGAACGAAATCCAGAACCGAACTTTTAATATCTGGGTTAAGACATAAGTTATAGAGTACCCCTGACAGGTTTTCGCCATGCTTTTTGAGTACCTTGTCAGCTTTATGACCATAAGAGCGCATTGAACTTGGTTCTGGCTCAAGAAATACAATACTACTCAGCCAGCGAACATATTTTTCAACTACCCTGGGAATTATTTCTCGACTTTTGGTATTCTCTGTTCGGAAACGAATATCACTCAAAAGTTGCGTGAAAATTGCCATATGACTACTGCATACTATGCTGGGTTTTTTCCCACCTCTGGCAAAATTATTGTAAGTAACAAATACATCACTTCCAGCTCCTTGAGGTTCACTAGTAATCTCATACAGAGGAACTGTTGAAGTGTGACTTATGATTTTCTCTTTAGTAACGTGAAGATCTCCATCTTCTCCAAGACTTAAATCAATTGAAAAATCTTTCCACTCTTGCTCTGTTGTCACGCAAGAAATCCCAAAAGTTTTTGAGTCTCGATAGCCAAGATTCTCTACTCCTCCCCTGAAAATTGTTTCATCTTGCTTGTAAGGTCCACCTAAAAGGCTAAATCGTCCTCCCTCAGCGATTCTTGCTATTAAGCGTAGCGATTCAATTACATTACTTTTCCCAGAAGCATTAGCTCCAATGAGGACTGTCAACCGTCCAAGTTGCAAAGTGCCTGATCTATAGC
>JBARUP010000032.1:0-1653 GCA_049645805.1 Nodosilinea sp. | reverse complement strand
CACCTTTGCCCAGCCACGCGCAAGACAGCAGTGATAACGGTATATCTTTAGATTCTGAGGCTGAGCATCACGCCGAAGCTCTCCCCCTCGCCGGTTACCCTGATGTAGGGCAAATTATCAGCTCTGGCCCTTCGGTCTCTGAGCCTAACGAGACTTCTCAGGCTGAATCAGCCTTACTGATTCAGCCTGCTGACGAAATGAGTCAAACTTTAGATACGGCTACGGTATTTCCTCACGCCCTCGACGCCCAGCAGGCCGCTACGGTTTACATTCGGTCTATCCCTGTGATTACCCTGGTTGGCGGGGAACTCGAAACCCTGAGTGCTAGCCAGGGCACGGTTGCTGCCTTATCCGAAGCTCAAATACCTCTGCAGCGGGCGAATGATATTCTAGCCCGCCTGCAAACGCTCGCCGCTGAAGGCGACGCCACTGACATTAGGGCTCGTTGGAAAGATGAAGAAGAGACTTTTGTGGTGACCTGGGGTGATCAAACACTGCTGACCCTCGACGACAGCACTATTCTGCCTGATACCACCGCTAATGCTGGTGAAGATGCGCTTCAGATGGCTAACCGGCTGCGTCGGCTGCTGGGGAATGCTCCTCCGCTAGCTCGCGTAGAGGGTCTGCCTGAGCCAACGACTATAGCTAATCACGTGAGTATAGCTAGCTCAAGCTTGACCGGCATGGCCTCGTGGTACGGCCCAGGCTTCCACGGTCGTCGCAGCGCCAGCGGCGAAGTGTTTGACCAGAATGCTCTGACAGCAGCCCATCGCACGCTGCCCTTTGGCACCCAGGTGCGCGTTACTAACCTGTCTACGGGACGGTCGGTGGTGGTTCGCATCAACGATCGCGGCCCCTTTGGCCACGGCCGGGTGATCGATCTATCTGCGGCAGCGGCAGGGCAAATTGGTCTCAGAGCCAGCGGTGTCGCTCGGGTGCAGATAGACGTGCTCTCATCTCGATAGATTCTAAGAACTTCCATAGACCTTGTGCAAATGCCCAAGCAAACCCTCTCTGCTGCCTAGACTGGAGAGGGTTTTTGGCGAGTTTACAGGTGAGTCCATAGGGATGAGATAAAGCCATCTAGAAAGCGAATCGCTGGTCGATATGCTCCTGACTTTAAATCTGGTACGGTAATACCTTTGGTAAGGAATGGCCAGAAGTTCAGCTGTCACAACACGCTCACGCGGCAAAGGGTAGAACACTGTGCGGGTACTCAAGGCGGTTGAAGGCTTAACGCGATACCTGGCTCAAGCTCGTCAAGGTCCTGAGTCAGTGGGCCAGCTTACAGTGGGCCTGGTGCCTACTATGGGGAACCTTCATCGGGGCCACCTGAGCCTGATCGAGCGCGCCCGGCGCGAAAACGCCCTGGTAGTTGTAAGTATTTTTGTCAATCCGCTTCAGTTCGGCCCTCAGGAAGACTTTGCCCGCTACCCGCACACCCCCGACCAAGATTTGCGTCTGTGCCAGCAGTCTGGGGTTGATGCGGTGTTTATGCCTACCCCCGCTGCGTTCTACGGCACTGCTAGTCCCAAAACTGATCACCTGTCTCAGGTGGTGCCGCCAAAGGATATGATGGCGGTGCTGTGTGGCCCCTATCGGCCGGGCCACTTTGAAGGGGTAGCGACGGTAGTCACCAAGCTGCTGAGCTTG
>JBARUP010000031.1:0-2333 GCA_049645805.1 Nodosilinea sp. | reverse complement strand
CTAGCAGAGGCTCCCTCAGCCCTCACGACTTCTCTAACCAAAGTAGCTGAACCAGTTCCAGCTTCTCTAGCAGCAGATCAGCCGGGTGCCGACAACCAAAACTTCATCGCCCTAGCCGTCAAGCAGGTAGGGCCGGCGGTGGTGCGCATTGATGCCGAGCGGACCGTGAGCAGTATGGCCCCCGATGCTCTCAACAATCCCTTCTTCCGCCGTTTTTTTGAAGAAGAAATGCCTGCTGACCTACCCGATCGCCTGGAGCAGGGCACTGGGTCAGGCTTCATTCTCACTAACAGCGGTCAAATTCTCACCAACGCCCACGTGGTCGAGGGGGCCAAAACTGTGCGGGTAACCCTGCGCGACGGACGCGACTTCGAAGGTCAGGTGATGGGGGTTGACTCGGTTACCGATGTAGCCGTGGTCAAAATCGACGCTACGGATCTGCCGTCAGTGCAGTTGGGCAGCACGGAAGATCTGGCTCCTGGCCAGTGGGCGATCGCCATTGGCAACCCCCTCGGCCTCGACAACACCGTGACCGCAGGCATCATCAGCGCCCTAGAGCGCAGTAGTAACCAAGTGGGCATTCCCGACAAGCGCGTGCAGTTCATTCAGACCGACGCCGCTATCAACCCAGGCAACTCGGGCGGTCCTCTGCTTAACGATCGCGGCGAAGTTATCGGCATGAACACTGCTATTCGCGCTAACGCCCAAGGGCTGGGGTTTGCCATCCCCATCGAAACTGCTAAGCGCATCGCCGATCAGCTGTTTGCCACAGGCGAAGTGCAGCACCCCTTCCTGGGTATTCAAATGGTAGAGCTATCGCCGGAGATGGTAGAGCGCATCAACGAGGAACAGCAGCTCAACCTCAAGCTTGAAGACGATAGTGGGCCAGGCGTGCTGATTGTGGGTGTGCTACCCAACAGTCCGGCTGGGGCGGCTGGGCTGGAGGTAGGAGACGTCATTCGCGCCATTGAGGGTGACCCAGTCGACAGCCCCCCAGACGTACAAGCCAGGGTAGAGACCAGCTCTATTGGCGACACCCTCAACCTTGAAATTCATCGCGACGGTCAAGATCAGACTATTGGCGTCAAGCCTGCCGCCCTGCCCTCCGACCTGCGGTAATCAGCTCAAGATTATATCTAGCCTGGTTTCTAAACAGACATTCAGGTGTTGGTCAGCCACAGACGGCAGAAATAGCCAGCGTGCAGTGGCAAGAGGATTAATCGATGCTGCTCCAGCGTCGACTCGTCTTAGACGCCTAGATCACTCAGCGAACGGAGGCAGCCGTCGCTGAATAGGAGAAGACTGAATTAACGACGTGTTGGTCTGAGAATAAGGAATCAGCTGATTGATGATGCGTTCAAGCTCATCGGTAGACCTGACATGGACCTTTGAGATAAAGCAGTCGTCGCCTGTAACGCGATCGCATTCGATAATCTCCTCGTTAAATAGTATATAGCGGCCTTAGCGCGAGTCATTTCCCAATCGCGCTCCGGTACGTAAAATTTGCCCGGCCAGCACCGCCGCGCCAAAGCCGTTGTCAATGTTGACAACGCCAATACCTGTCGCACAGGAGTTGAGCATGGTCAGCAGTGCCGATAGACCGTTAAAACTAGCCCCATAGCCAATGCTGGTGGGTACTGCGACAATGGGGCAGTCGGCCAGCCCGGCCACAACGCTGGGCAGCGCTCCCTCCATGCCAGCAACCACAATGAGCACATCTACATCACGAATCAGCTGGCGGTGGTGCAGCAGCCGATGCAGCCCGGCCACTCCTACATCCCACAGGCGGCTGACCGTAAAACCGCACAGTTCAGCAGTAGTAGCGGCTTCTTCGGCCACCGGCAGGTCGGCGGTGCCCGCCGTGAGTACTCCAATGGTGCCGGGATGCTGAGCGACCCAGTTTAGGGGCACTAGGGCACAGATGCGGGCCATCTCGTAGTACAGCGCCGCCGGAATTTGCTGCCGCACCTGGGCGTAGACCTCGGGCGCAATGCGGGTGGCCATGACCACGGGGTTATGCTGGTGCAGGCTGCGCATAATTTGCACAATCTGGGGCACGGTTTTGCCCGGCCCCCAAATCACCTCAGGGAATCCGGTGCGCAGGCTGCGGTGATGGTCAACCTTGGCAAAGTCATCGATGGGTTCAAAGTCAAGGTATTTGAGCTGGTCAAAGGCGGCATTGGGGCTAAGCTGCCCTTGAGAAACGGCGTTGAGCAAAGCGCGCAGGTCGTCGGGCTGAGTCACAGAGGGGGGCTATTTTGAGAGATGTCACAGGGTTGTCATATCCAGGCTACCTCAGTGACATACTCCGCCAGTAGATTAATTATCAATCG
>JBARUP010000030.1:0-3702 GCA_049645805.1 Nodosilinea sp. | reverse complement strand
GTACAGCGGGTGCGGCAGATCAAGCAGCTGACCAATGACAAACCGCTGACTTTTTTGTGTGCGTCTCTATCTAACATTGCTGACTATGCCAGGGTCAGCGACGGAGCCTATCGCCTCATTCGGAGGCTGATTCCGGGGCCGTTTACGTTTTTGCTGCCCGCTACTCGCCAGGTGCCGCGCCTGGTTATGGATCCTAAACGGCGCACAACGGGAATTCGAGTGCCTGACCATGTCATCTGTCTATCTCTAGTAGAAACGCTGCAAAACCCGGTCGTTTCGACCTCAGCCCTGACGCTGCTGCCCGACTCAGGCAAGGGGTGGAATGGTCAACTTGTCGACAAGATAACGATGTTTGATCGTTTAGAAAGACTGGTGGACGTCATAGTAGACGATGACCTGCCCTTGGCCTACGAAGTGTCGACCGTTCTCGATATGGAAGGCGATCAGCCCTTAATCATACGTCAAGGGCTAGGATTTGAGGCAGCCCTCGACTGGGGCGCTCAGCTCGTATAATTCGGGGACAACCGGGCAATTGGCACCTAGAGTAGCCTTTGGCAATAGAGCAGACAGGGCCAAAGGAATAGCACGCCTTAGTCATCAACAGAGGTAGGGATCGCTCGTTTCCAAAACCTGTTTAGGGCAAGGATGAGGATACTGCGGCGGCAGCGGGCAGATTTACCGCTGTCACACCCATTGCGAGATCGATTTGCTGAGCTTTGAGGTATACAGCAAGCCCATCGGTTAATAGCCTGATTTCTCAACCAGCTAGTTGAGTGTCCCGACTTGCTATTGCCGATATCGGTGTCGTTGTTAGGATTGGGTAACTATGAAGACCGCATCTACTTACACTGCTATGCCCTCATCATCCTCTGAGATCACTCCTCCGCCTCCGGAACCATCGTCTCAATCCTCCAGCAACGACTCTACGCTGCCTGTCGCGACTCTGGTACAGGATCTGTTTGTGGCCCACCTACAGCGCCGAGCTGGGGGATTAACCGGAGTGATGCAGCGATTGACGGCAGAAATCGATCGCATTTGCGCTCTCAGCGATCGCATTCAGTCCTCCGGTGACATCAGTCACTGGCAGATGGCCCTGGTGCGTCATCGAGTCAACAAATGTCTGACCTACTACGACATGGGCTCTACGCGAGGCCGAGCGGAGCTGCACAGCAGCCTAAGCGCCATCGTCTATCGTCACATTGCTCCCCACGGCAGCCATCTGGGGTTTCAGGGCCGCTACGCTCTGCTCGAGGACTTCATGCAGACATTTTATATCGAGGTCTTAAACGCCTTTCGACGAGAGCATGACCTGCCCGCCACCTATACCCCGCGCACTCGGCTAGAGCTAGCGGAGTACATGGCCTTTAGCGAGCAGTACGCCAAACGCCGCATCGCCCTAAGAGGCCGCAGCCAGCAGTTAATCGTACTGCGAGCCCAGGCCTTTAGCCGCCGTCAGCCCGCCGAAACCTCGGTAGACATGGCTTTGGTAAGCGAAGGCGCTAAGACTGAGGCCGCCGAGGCTCACGCCCGCAGCTCGGTCGTGCAGCAGGTGCGCGAGAAGATGATGTCTGAGGCCGACGACCCCGGCGATGGGGTAATGCGCGATCGCGTCGTCAAGGCCCTGGTGCGATATCTCAAGGCCCAGAAACAGACTGACTGCGTTGACTACCTGGTGCTGAAGCTGAGGGACTGCTCTGCCGCAGAGATTGACGATATCTTGGGCCTTTCGACCCGAGAGCGTGACTACTTGCAGCAGCGCTTTAAGTACCACGTGGATAAATTCTCCCAGCAGCACGAGTGGCAGCTGGTACACCAGTGGCTGGGGGCTAATCTAGACGCTCGCCTCGGCATGACTCCCACCGAGTGGGCCGACTTTTTAGCTTCCCTGCCCGCCGACTACCGCCGGTTTCTGACCCTCAAGCAGCAGCAGGCGGACAACAGCGCCCCAACCGATGAGGCGATCGCCACAGCTCTAGGCTGGACATCGAAAAAGGTGCAGCGCAACTGGACTAAGATAATCAAACTAGCCTGGACCTTTCGCAATCAGGCTCGGGGGTCGGAGGCGGGCTAGGGATCCTCAGCCCGCGATCGCTTCGTCTCCAGTACCCGGTGGCTCGAACTTGTAGCCCACGCCGCGTACTGTCTGAATTAAGGCTGGCTGCGTCGTATCTTTTTCGATTTTTTTGCGGATCTGGCCAACGTGCACATCGACTACCCGCTGATCGCCGACGTAGTCATAGTCCCAAACCTTCTGAATTAGCTCAGCCCGCCGCCATACGCGACCAGGGTGACTGGCTAAGAAGTGCAGCAGGTCAAACTCCAGAGCCGTTAGGGGCACCATTTCTTCGTTTAGCATCACCTCCCGCCGCACCGGATCGATAGCCAGGCTGTTGAAGGTCAGACACTGCTGCTCAGCGGCGGTAACCGGGCGCTGGCGCTTGAGAATAGCCCCTACTCTCACTTCTAGCTCGCCCAGACTGAAAGGTTTAGTTAAGTAATCATCAGCTCCCTCGTGAAAGCCGCGAATCTTGTCAGATTCGTCAGTGCGGCTGGTCAGCATGAGCACGAACACGCCAGTGCGCGACTGCATTTCCTTACATAGGTCGTAGCCGTTGGTGTCAGGCAGGTTCAAGTCAAGAATGACCAGGTCAGGGGTAAACTGCTCAAACACCGTCAGGGCTTTCTTGCCATCCTCAGCCGACTCCATTTCATAATTCTGCTTGGCTAGGAACCGATGAATCAGATTACGAATTGCGGGGTCGTCATCGACAACGAGGATCTTGGCTTCCGCCATAGTCGTACCTTTCTATTAGTTAACTGCTTAGGCGAGATCTTCAGGAACCCCTCGGGGAATTGGCCTGCGGCGGTGACCGCATTAGAAGCACTCAATGCCCTTCTAGTGCTTTTCACGCGCTTTGTACGGCATCAGTAATAAAACCACAAATAATTCCCTAGCTTACTCGAGAACTTTGCGAAGTTACCACCCCAGTCCTTGACGGCAGGCTCGAGTTAATAGTTCTGAGACGGCCTGTGACAAGGCTCTAGCGGCGTGGCGAGCTAGAGCTTTGTCCCATCAGACCTAGCAGCGGACCAAGGATGAGCCCAAACACAAACCCCCCTGAGTGGGCCCAGTAGGCAACGCCCCCGCCCCCCAAATTAGTCTCACCAAGGCTAGCGAGGCTGAACAGTGCCTGCTGAGCAAACCAGAACCCCAGAAAAAATATCGCCGGAATACGAACGGTGAAGAAAAAGATAATCAGCGGAATCAGCGTAACGATGTAGGCGCGAGGAAACCGCAGAATGTAGGCTCCCATCACCCCTGCGATCGCGCCGCTTGCCCCAACCGTCGGCACCGTGGAAGAGGGGTCAAACACCCACTGGGTCAGGCCAGCTAACACTCCGCAGCCCAGATAGAACACCAAAAACTTGAAGTGCCCCAGCTGATCTTCAATATTGTTGCCAAAGACCCACAGATAGAGCAGGTTGCCCCCCACGTGAAAAAAGCCGCCGTGGAGAAACTGAGAGGACACTAAAGTAATCCACTCGGAGACGGGGGGCTGGAGCGCACCTTGGAAGCTGGCCGTGAGCTGATTTGGAACCAGCGCCCAGGCGTCAAAAAAACTGTCGAGAGCCTCCTGCGACAAACCAAGCTGAAATACAAATATGGCGATATTGAGCCCAATTAGTCCGTAGGTGACAACC
>JBARUP010000029.1:0-2254 GCA_049645805.1 Nodosilinea sp. | reverse complement strand
CCAGAAGCCCTGGAAGAGTTACTCTTCCAGGGCTTTTGATTACTCTACTGCCGGGGCGTAGCGACGGGTGTGGATGGAGAGATATTCACCCTCGCGGCCTGTGGGCATGAGCTTAGACCAGCGATCGGGGTCGGCATAGCCGAGGGCACCTAGCTGGTGGATGGAGTCGCGCACGGCACCGTAGTCACCAATAGCAATCAGGCGCACCAGCTCTTGGTTGCGCACGGGCAGCTGAAATTCGTAAGTCATGAGAGTTCACCTTCGGTAAAGAAAACGGGGAACTGCCTAGAGCATCCCGTAAGGGTGCCATACCGAAGGCTAGAACTAAAATAGGTCTAGTCATTGCGGCTTAGCTAGCTTAAGTCGGAATGATTAGGGGTTTGGGAGAGCTGTTACCTCTCTCATTCCCCGTCTAAACCATTCCCCGCAGGTTGTAATTTACTAGATATGCGCTGAAAGCTCAACCGTATTGATGTAAATTCTTTCAAAATGTGCCGACTGCAAACCGATTTTTTCCCATAGAGCTATTTGAGGTATTGCGGCGTTGGATAGAGATTCATGAGGGTGCATCCCACTTTTGCAATAACTACAGATACTCAGTTACCAAACCCGTGTAAACAAAGGGATTTGAAAAGCTGTCTCAAGCTTGGACTTGCAAGACTGGGATGCACCCGATTATGATTCATATGCAGATTGGTGTTTTAAGTCTGTAGAGGATGCTAAAGAAGATAAATACCGTATGTCAGAAAAACCTTGGTATAAGAAAAGATATGGCTAGCCTCTAAATGCGGGTGTAGGGTCGTTACCTAGCAGCATTTTGCTAGCTACCTGCCATATAAATTGAATAAGATAGAGCTAGCTAAGTGGCTTAAGCAACGTGCCCTCTCCAGCTTGCAAAGGTAGCGTTCTCACCTATGACTACCGTTCTCAACCTAGACGCACTCACTCGCAGCCTAACCAGAGAGCAGTTCATAGGTCTCTGCCAGAACAACCCAGACCTTCAGCTTGAGCGTTCCCGGCAAGGAGAGCTAATCATTGTGAGTCCAGTTGGTGGCGAGAGCGGCAACCGAGAAGCTACCCTAATCACCAAGGTTGGGATCTGGAACGAGCAAACCCAACTTGGCTTTGTCTTTAGCTCATCCACCATCTTTAGTTTGCCGGAGGGGGGAGATCGCTCTCCAGATGTAGCCTGGGTGGCTAAATCTCGCTGGCAAGCCCTCAGCCCCGCCCAGCGAGAAGCGTTTCCGCCCATCTGCCCAGATTTTGTGATTGAGCTGCGTTGGCGAAGCCAGTCCTATGGACTATCGCGTAGTGATAGGCTTCCCCCCCTACAAGCCAAAATGCAGGAATATCTGGCTAGTGGACTTCGCTTAGGCTGGTTGATTAATCCCCAAGACCAGCAGGCCGAGATTTACCGCCCCAACCAAGCTGCCGAAGTGTTGCCGCTACCCGCAACATTGTCTGGAGAAGATGTGTTGCCAGGGTTTGAGTTGTTGGTTTTGTAGGAATAATCTGCAAGAGTAGATGATGCCCAGAGAAAATAGATTGGATAGCAAAAGCTTTCTTGTCCTCACGATTAGGTCACTGCTGGTATGGAAATTGTCTTAAAGCCCGACCAAGAACGGTTCATTGTCAGCAAGCTTCAGCAGGGCAAGTACGAAAGCATTGATGAATTGCTAGCGATCGCCTTTCGCCTGCTAGAGGAAAACGAGCATCGAGAGCAAGCACTTTCAGAGCTGCGTACAAAAATCGCTGCCGGGACCGAACAGATCCGCCAAGGCAAAGTCGTAGATGGCGAAGCTGTTTTTCAACAACTGAAAGAGAAACTCGATCAAATGCCGCAAGATCAATAATGGGTAGCTACGTATTCTCAGAGTTGGCAGTTCAAGATATCAATGAAATCTGTGAATTTATTGCCAAAAATGATGTGAGGGCAGCTGGCCAGCTATTTGACGCTATTCGCCAAAAGTGTAAACTGGTTGCCAACTTTCCCAAAATGGGAAAAGACTACTCCTGGATTGTTCCCGGCTTGAAGGGGTTTATCTACGCTAATTATGTAGTTTTCTATTACCCACAGGAAAACGGAATTGAAATTGTTCGTATCGCCTACGGTCGGCGCAACTTAGCGGCTCTCTTCGAAGATTTCGAAGACGATACTCTGCCGTATGTTATGGCTTTTTAGTTAGCAGATTTAGATTGGGTTGAGCGCGCGAAATCAAACACACGCCAAGAATTATTACTCTGCGCCAACCTT
>JBARUP010000028.1:0-4822 GCA_049645805.1 Nodosilinea sp. | reverse complement strand
GGCTAATAGACGAGCACGGAAGTTCTCAAAGTTAGTAATTTGAATTCGTAAGCTGATTGTAAGCGCTGAGAATGACTCAGTATAGTATCAAACTTGATCTTTTCTTCCTCGGTCAGATCATCGCTGTTTTTAAACAAAATAAATTTGCTTCCTTTAGTCGTTATCTTCGTTTGCTTTCGAATCTTATTCAACTCCAGGGCCATCTCATTCTCAACGATATGGCTTCTGCTGTTTGACTGACGGCAGGGCTTTTTTTTGAGGTCGGCTAAGCTCGCTTAGTGAAGTCGGCAGGCCTAGCGTCACCTAAAGCTTTAAGTACGTCTAGAAAGGCGTAAGTAGCAGGCGTGTGAAGGCCATTGTCTAGAACGGCGACTCCGATTGTTCGCACTAGGGGAGCAGGCAGGGCAAACACCTGCACCTGTTCTGGAATAGGCTCGGCGGCGAGGCGGGGTAGGATAGTGGCCCCCAGCCCTTGGGCTACCAGGTTGACAATAGTGGTGTCGGTTTCCACCTCTGAGACAACGTTGAGGGTGTAGCCATGCGCCTGCGCGTGGTCGTAGACATCTCGCGTCATCAGACGATCGGCGGGGGGCATAATGAGCGGATGCTGAGCTATCTCTGACCAGGAAATTTGCGCTCCAGTGGCCCTGAAGTCGGCAGGGAACAGAGCTACGTAGGCATTTTCAAGCACTTTCCAGGTGTCGAGGTCGGCAGCGGCAGGCAGCAGGGTAAACCCAATATCGGCTCGGCCCTCGCGCAGGGCTTTTTCGACTTGGAGGTAGTTGTCGTGCTCGCTAAGGTTGACGGCAATGTTTGGGTGGCGCTGCTTAAACCGGGCGATCGCAGCGGGCAGTATGTGAATGGCAATACTGCGAAAAGAGGCAACGCGTACTTGCCCTCCCTGTAGCCCTCGGGCTAGCTCAGCTTCTTTAGCGATCGCCTCGGCCTGCTGAAGAATAACGCGAGCGTGGCTGACAACGCGATCGCCTACTGGCGTCAGCCTTGCCCCGTGCCGCCCCCGTAGAAACAGCGTTACCCCCAGATGATCTTCTAGGGCAGAGATGCTGTGGCTTACCGCCGACTGCGACATGTCGAGGAGCAGGGCGGCCTCGCTAAAGGTTTCTTGCCTGGCCACGGCTACTAAAATTCGCAGCTGAGACAGCTTCATTTGATTTTGGTGGTTGTCTCTCATTGCTGCCCGTACGTTGGGAGCCATGGCTCAGTTTCTATGAGACTACAGCAGGTTGCTGCCCGAGGTTGTTCGGAACGGCACCAGATAAAACTCGAGTAACTTATTTTTGAAGAGCGGGTCCAGTACCGCCGCCTCTGCCTCTGGTTTGTAACGGACAGTTAAGGGATTTGACTAACCTTAATCTCTCAGAGACGCCATAGGCATAGGCCCCGGCGACATGACCTGCCTTCAGATACTTAGCAGATTCAAGTATGCTGGGTTTAATAATTGAGTCTAACTGTTGCCATAGGCAGGTCTAAAGCCAGTGTTTTACTATGATCTTTCTGGAACCGGGACTGGCTAACGGGTAGGTTAGAACTGAGTTGTACTGTCGCTCAACAGATTGGAGAGCTGTATGAAGAAGGCCGTCTACTGGCTGATGGGGGAAAAAGCCGGACGCACCATTGTCGGCACCTGGAACTGGCTGTGGGGCATTCCCGTCGAGTCAGGCGGCAGGATAGCGGTGTCAGTGGCTGAAGAATCGCTCCAGTCGATGCAGGAGTCGGTGCAAAAGCTGGCCCAGGCTGTAGCGATGCAGGTGGGTTCCTACGAGCGAGCTAAGAAAAAGTACGAAGAAAAAGCTCAAGAGCTGAGAAAGTACGAGCAGCAGGCGGCCCTAGCCCAAAACTCAGGTAGCGAAGATGCTGCCCGGCTCGCTATGACCCGCGCTATCCAGGTTGAGCAGCTTTTGCCTCAGCTTGAAGGCCAGGTGAAACAGGCAGAAGCGTTTGTCAATGCCTCTAAGGAAAAGCTTAACCGCGAGCGGATCAAGATCGAGCAGTACAAGACCGACATGCAAAACATGAAGGATTTAGCAGAGGTCAATAGCGCTCTAGAGTCAATCGCCCAGGTCAACAACGAGTTTGACATTGGCTCTGCTCGGTCTTCCTTTGAGTCAGCAAAGAATGCTGTTGAAGGTCGTCATCTGCGCAGCAGCGCCATGGCCGAACTATCGCAAAATCCTAATGAAAAGCTGGCGGCAGACCTCGAACAGATGACTCTTGACGATAAAGTTTCGCGCCGTCTGCAGATGCTGGAAGGCACCAATCCTAAAGAACTAGCCGATTAGCCAATAACTAACAACATGTCTTCAGAAAAACGCAGCGGCCCACCTCCGATCGTTTTTATTTTACTGCTGCTGGGACTAGTTGGTGGAGCCTACTGGTTCTTCGTCAAGCGACCCCAGTCAACGGTTTCACCTCCTGACATACCCGATACAACTACAACTCAGCCTCCTCCGCCCTCAGGCTCTACACCTGCGGCTCCGGCTGAGTTTGCGCTACAGCCCAGCGTTGTCCCAGGTACCACCGTCAGCATCGACGGCTCGACTAGCATGGTGCTAATTAACGAAGCTCTCAAAGCGGGCTTTTTGCAGCAGTACCCAGGCGTCCAGGTCAACACTGCGGCAATTGGCTCCGAGAATGGCATTCAGGCTCTGCTGGGCGGCAGTGTTGACCTAGCGGCCTCGTCACGCCCGCTAAGCTCCTCAGAACAGTCGCAGGGGCTAGTAGCGGTGCCGGTAGCGAGCGATCGCGTTGCGCTGGTTGTCGGCGAAGACAACCCCTACAAGCGGGGTCTCTCTACCGGGCAGGTGGCTCAAATTTTTCAGGGTCAGCTCACCAGTTGGGTTACCCTAGGCGGAACTGACGCTACCATACGAGTACTCAACCGGCCCACAGTGAGCGGCACCCGTACTGCGTTTCAGGAGCTGGTACTGGACGGCGGCGAGTTTGGCACCACCCCCAACATTACCCCCCTAGCCCGCGATGCTACTACACCGATGCTGCAGCAGCTAGGCAGCGACGGTATTGGCTACGCTACCTACGCGCAGGTGGCTGACCAGCAGACCGTGCGAGTCGTACCCATCGATGGCGTAACGCCCGAGGCCCCTAACTATCCCTTCCAACGAGATCTGTACTACATCTACAAAGATGCCAACAGCCCAGCGGTGCAGGCGTTTTTAGGCTACGCGCTGTCTTCCCAGGGGCAGGAGGCGATCGCTGCCTCAGGGAGCTAGAGCCAGTTTTAGATTTGCGGTTTTGAATTGTCAGTGGCCCGGACGGTTTCAGTCCAAGATCGGCAGGCCAAAATCGCAAATCATCTAGCGCTGATACCACGCGGCTAGGGCCAGAGCTAGGGCATCGGCGGCGTCATCGGGGCGAGGAATACGCTCGAGACCTAGCTCGCGGGCCACAGCTTCCTGCACTTCAACCTTTTCGGCATTGCCGTAGCCGGTCAAAGCTTGCTTCACTTGGGCAGGGGTAAACTCTGTATAGGGTAGGCCGTGCTGGGCTAGCACCAGCAGAATCACCCCCCGCGCCTGAGCTACCAAGATGGTGTTGGCCATGCGGTAGAAAAAGAACTTTTCGATCACTACCAGATCGGGCTTGAACTGATCGAGCAGGCTGTGCAGGTCGGTATAGATGGTGCAGAGGCGATCGCCCACGGGTGTCTTGGCCGGAGTCTCGATAACGCCAAAGTCGACGACCGAGACGCCTTCCTCCGCGCCCAGAACAGGAGCGGCATCGGTCGCTAGGCCTTCAATGACGCCAAACCCCAGAATTGCTAGCCCTGGGTCAATGCCTAGCACACGATGCCCCACAGATACGGCTAGCGTGCCCCCACGGGCTGGCGAGCGTTCACGGCGGCCTCATCTGGATCGGCCAGCCCAAATACTTTGCAAAACACCTTCTCTACTTTATAGCCTGAGTCGATCGTTTCCAGCGGGTCTTTGCGCAGGCGGTGACGCAGGCACAGTACGATAACTCGCTTGATGTCGTCGAGGGTAACTTCGGTGCGGCCCTCGTAGGCGGCGATCGCCTTGGCGGCTCGGTTAGTGACAATATCACCTCTCAGCCCGTCTACGTCTAGCTCGGCGCAAACCTCAGAAATCCGCACGCGATCGTCATAGTCGAGGGTGACCGAGGGCAGCCGCTTTTGAGCTTCAACCAAGCGTGCCTGTAGGGCTTCCTGGGCAGCCTGGTGCTTAGTTAAGTAGGAGGCGGGGTCTTGGTCAAACTCAGAGCGCTGTTCGACAATCTGTACCCGTAGCTCAGGGTCGCGAACGGTGCGAATTTCGGCGTGCATACCAAAACGATCGAGCAGCTGGGGCCGTAGCTCGCCTTCCTCAGGATTACCTGAGCCCACCAGCACAAACTGGGCCGGGTGACGAATGGAGATGCCCTCACGCTCTACGGTGTTCCACCCTGAGGCAGCAGAGTCGAGCAGCACGTCTACCAAGTGATCGTCGAGCAGGTTAACCTCATCGACGTAGAGAATGCCGCGGTTGGCCTTAGCCAGCAGGCCCGGTTCAAAAGCCTTGACCCCCTGAGACAGAGCCTTTTCGATGTCGATAGTGCCGCAGACCCGGTCTTCGGTAGCGCCTAGGGGCAAATCAACCATGGGCACCTTTTTCAGCGTCACAGGTACATCAGTGGCGTTGCGCTCCGCCTGCACGTCTTGATCTTGGGGAGAACGGCTGAAGGGATCGTCAGCAACAACCTCAATATCGGGCAGCAGGTCGGCTAGGGCACGAATGGTCGTCGATTTACCAGTGCCGCGATCGCCCATGATCATGACCCCGCCAACCTT
>JBARUP010000027.1:0-7002 GCA_049645805.1 Nodosilinea sp. | reverse complement strand
GCGGCAGGTCTCTAAGGCAGGGGTTTTTTCGGAAGTTAAGCGTCGCCGCCATTTCGAGACACCCCAAGAAAAGCGCAAGCGCAAAGAGGTAGCACGCCGGAAGAAGCGATACCGCTAAACCGCCGCCCGGCGATCGCTAGGCCTGCCTGGGCGCAAAAAACAAAACCACATACTAGGGATGCCTGTTGTCGGCGTCCCTTTTTTAAAAGCTACTCCTCGGCGTTGGCGTTGACCAGCGTGAGCAGGGGACCAATCTGCTCTTGACCACTAACGGCCAGCTCGCTGTGGCACAGCACCACCTGCTCGGTAACCCGGCCCAGCAAATCCCGCAGAATGCGCTCTGGGCGATCGCGGTGTAGTGCTTCTAGGTCTTCGGTGCGCCAGGGCTGCCCCGCGTAGGTGCTCAAAAAGAGCGGGTGCCCAAACAGCAAATCTTCGGTACCCCCTAGCCAGCGCGGCGAGCCGGCGTCGATCCAAAAGTGCCAGCGATGGCGCAGCCGCTGCAGCCGGTACTGGTACACCGTTGCGATTGTAATCACCCGCTGGCTGGGGTCCGCTGATTCAACCGGGTAGGGGTCAGCTGTGACGGTGCCCTGGCGCAGCAGCAGAATAAACCGCTCTAGGGCAGGCTTGAGCAAGTGAGCTGGGGTGGTGCCTAAAGCTGGCGGAATTTGGCGCAGTCGTTCCTCTATGGTCCAGTACTGCTGGGCGGTTTCCATTAGCTCTCGCAGAGCGGCTAGCTGATCGGCGGGCAGGTGGCTACCGCCCCAGTAAAATGTTTGAATGGCTCGATCAAGCACGCTAGTCACTCCCAGCGTCAGCCGCTGCTGACGCTGCTGGCGCTGCTGCTCAATCCACTGGCGCAGGCGTCCGTAGGCTTCGGTGGCTTTGTAGCCCAGCCGGTCCCAGCGCTCGAAACGCTCGACCGGCAGCAGCTCAGGCTGCTCCAGTCCGGGCTCAAAACAGTGGTCAACCAGCAGCTCGGCCCGGACTGGGTCAATTTGGACGGCCTCGAACCAGGGGCCCGCTTCTGGGGCCTGGGGTACCTGGCTCAGCACCAGCAGCATCTCGGCTACAGTCTCGGGGTCGGCTAGTCGTCCTAGGTCGGGGTAGACAAAGGTTAGCAGGGTGAGCAAGGCTCGCACCAGCGGCGAATGAATCACCGGGCGCTGGTCATTGAGCGAGGCTACGGGCAGGCCGCGACGGGTCAAAATTTCGGCCAGGGTATAGCGGGCGATCGCGTCTAGACCTGGCCCAACAATCGCCACCTCGTGGGGAGCGACCTGTCCAGTGGTCACCGCCTCGGCCACCCGTTCTGCGGTCTGCCGCAGCAGCTCTCCCCGCGACACCGTTTGCAGGGTTTCAAAGCACGCCAAGGGCTGAGGCAGCGTCATTGGATCCATGACCCACTGCACCACCTGGTCACCCCAGCGATAGCCGATGGAATCAGCAGCAGGTTCGGGCCTCTGCACCTCCTGGCACTGGGGTTTGAGATCCCGCTCTAGGGTGTCGGGGTCAGCCCCCATGCCCAGCCGCCCTTTGCCAGAGTAGTTCCAGGTTAGGGCCACTGGATAAGCTCGATCAATAAATACTTGAATCCACTGAGCCGCGATCGCTGGGTATTCATCTATGTCGTCAACAAAGACGCCGCCGTAGCGGGTCAGCAGCTTTTCCTGGTAGAGCGGGTGGGGCAACAAGTGTCGCCAGTACAGCTCGGTCATCACCCCGTAGGTGAGCAGGCTGCGGGCCAGACACCAGTCGCGCCAGCTGACTACCGCCTCACCCATAGCCTGCCACACGGTCTCGGGAGCATGCCCCGACTGTACGCCCTCGGGTAGCAGCACCGGCAGGTCCTCAGCCGGAATGCCCGCCCCCGCCGCCATCTGCAAAAAATCGAGCGCTCGACGGACAATCTGGGCCTCGCGCCAGCCCTCAATGGTTAAGGTGCCGTCGAGCAGCTGCTCCTGCCACAGCCCGGTAGTTAGCTCCTGCTCATTCTCTGGGCGCAGCCGCAGCGGAAACTGCGGCAGCAGCTCCAGGCTGCTGACCAGCAGGGGCCAAAACAGGGTCACCTCGTCCTGAATAAACCCGTTGGGGGTGGTGGTCACCACGGCGACTCGAGGTGACATGCCAGCCAGCCGGGTCGCTAGCTGCAGCCGATTGTCTCCGTTGGCCGCAAACACTAAATAGCTCTGACCCAGCGCTAGGGAAGCGCCGGAGTTCGTAACGGCGTCGCCGATCTGGTCAAGCAGCCAGGCTGTTTTGCCGCTGCCCGCCGCTCCCTCAAGCCACCGGGGCCCGTTTGCCATGCCACCCCTGCCCTGCTATCTGAAGAGACGTTTTTAGGATACTGACACCGCTACCACCATCAGCCCAACGACTAACACCAGCGCTAGGCCGCCCAGAATTAGGTAGCTACGCTTCTGAGACGGGTTGGGCGGCTCGGCCTCGTACATCTTGGGCTCGTTGGCGAAGTTATTCAGGCGACCGCCTTCTTCGGTGGTGTAAGGCATTGCTAAGGTATCCTTTTCAGAAATTGACTAACCTTAAAGGAAGGTTACCTGAAGACGGTATCAGGTGGATACCCCCGCGATCCCCCGTCGGCTGAAGCCCAGCGCTAGACTGCCGCTGCTGAGGGCTGACGAGGGGCCAGCTTAAGGCTGATTGACTGTCCAACCTTCGGGCTCATAACTTGAGTTGCCATCCCTCTCTGGGCGATCGCGGCCTGGAGTGTCTCAGCGCCACCGATGGCCTTCAGTAGGTTAATTAGTAAACCGCTGTAGGCTACTTCTCCCGCATCGGCGGTGGGCAGCACCACCTGGGGCTGTAGCCAGTCCACCAGCTCCAGCGCCCCCTTCTGACCACGCACGATTGGCCCCACCAGCGGCAGCGCCAGGTCGAGCACGGGGGTAATTAATACATCAATCGGGCCTTCCTGCTTGAGTTCTGGCCGGTGAAAGCCGTGGGGTTCATAGAAAACAGAGGGTCCCGCTACCCCGTCGCGCAGAATATAACCATTTTCAACCAGCGTAGGGCCGACGGGAGAGCCGGGCACCGCCTTGATGGTCACTGGCCCAGGCAGAGTGAATGTTTCGCCGTGGTCGAGGGCAGTCACCTGGCTATAACCCAGCTCCCGAGCCACCTTGGCCGCATTGGGAGAACCCACTACCGGAATCGAGCGATTGAGCGCCTCTAAGGTTGGCGGATGGGCGTGGTCTTCTAGACCCTGACTCAGCAGAATCAGGTCAATACGTTCGGGAATAGGCTGGGGCTTAGGGTGCATGCCTCTAAACAGCCAGCTCTGCTGGCCAAACACTAGCTCCCCCACCAGCCAGGGGTCGACCAAAATGTGCTGCCCGCCTAGGGTCAGCAGCCAAGAATTACTGTCAAACCAAGTTACGTCCATGGGTCGGGGTTTGTTAGAGAAGCTGTACTCAGTGTAACGGATTCTTTACATGAACAAGGCTGGTGGCCAAGTCAGCCTTGCATCCGGTGACCTGCGGCTGCAGGCAGTGCGATCGCGCCCTAGCCTTGCCCTCGCACTGCTTGCAGCCGCCTGCTGAAATTGTGCAAATGCGCTGATCCCCGTATAATCCACTTTGGTTTAAGAATTTGCTCCTGTTTTCTTGCTAGCTTTCACCGTCCTGCTTCCGCTATGGCTCGCTTTTCCATCAAGCCTTACACAGTACTGATTACGGCGACCGGCAAGGCTCCGGTGACGCTGCGGCTGCGCCCGCTACCGCTGCTAGTCGCCCTAGGACTGCTAGCAGGAATTCCCGTCGTCTGGGTCGGCACTCTGCTTCATCAAAACCTGCGGCTCACCCAGCGCAACCAGGAGCTCGCCGAAACCGCCAGTGAAGTGCTCACTGAGCTCAGCGCCATCGACACCGAGATTGAAGTGCTCAAAGATCGAGCCGGGCTGCCCGATGAGCAGTCTGAGAATGATGGTCTTCCCAGCGACGAGCCGCTTCCACCCCGGGGTGGCGTAGCTGAGGCTGCCCCGGCTGAAACCATGTTTGATCAGGCCCGGCAAAAGCTGCCGAGGGTAGAAAAGATGCTCTCGATCGCCGTCAAGCCAGCCCTAGAGCAGACTTTGGAGTCTGAGGCAAAGCAGGCCGCGGCTTTTCCTATCGCTAGACCGATCGCGGGCAAGGCGGATGTTTCTTCGGAATTTGGACTGCGGCCCAACCCCTTCGGCACCCGCGGCTACGAAATGCACGAGGGTATCGATTTCTCTGGGCCGGTGGGTAAACCTATCGTAGCAACCGCAGAAGGGGTGGTGGTGAGAGCTGACTACAACGGCGGCTACGGCAACCACGTTAGAATTGACCACGGCTACAACTACGAAACCCTCTACGCTCACCTGTCGAAGATTGAGGTCGAAATCGGCGATCGCGTCCAGCGGGGCAGCTTACTAGGCGCTCTCGGCAGCACCGGCCGGTCTTCAGGGCCGCACCTTCACTACGGCATTTATCGCAACGGCCAGGCCGTGAATCCTCGCTATTATTTGAAGCTTGAGGAAACTAAATAGTAGGATCGGTAAAATTACCTCAGCCAGTGCTGGCATTACCGATCCTATGGGCAACACCTTCGGGCACTTATTTCGTATTACTACCTTTGGCGAGTCCCACGGTGGTGGAGTAGGGGTGGTTATAGACGGCTGCCCGCCTCGACTGGCTATCTCTGCCGAAGAGATTCAGGCCGAGCTCGACCGCCGTCGCCCTGGCCAGAGCAAGATTACGACTCCGCGCAAGGAGAGCGATCGCTGTGAAATTCTCTCCGGGGTGTTTCAGGGCCAAACACTGGGCACACCGATCTCAATTCTGGTCCGCAACGAGAACACTCGCCCCCAGGACTACAGCGAAATGGTCACGACCTATCGGCCCTCCCATGCTGATGCCACCTACGACGCTAAGTACGGTCTGCGTAACTACCAGGGCGGCGGCCGCTCCTCAGCCCGTGAGACCATCGGTCGAGTCGCGGCGGGGGCGATCGCCAAAAAAATTCTTCAGCAGGTAGCGGGTACTGAGGTGATTGGCTACGTCAAGCGCATTCAGGATCTCGAAGGCACCGTCGATCCGGCCACCGTCACCCTAGAGCAGGTTGAAAGCAACATGGTGCGCTGCCCCGACCCGGTCGCAGCCGAGCGCATGATCGACCGGGTCGAAGCCGTGCGCGACCAGGGCGATTCCGTTGGCGGCGTGGTGGAATGCGTTGCCCGCGGGGTCCGCATTGGTTTAGGTGCCCCCGTATTTGACAAGCTAGAGGCTGACCTAGCCAAGGGCGTCATGTCTTTGCCGGCTAGCAAAGGCTTTGAGTTGGGCTCGGGGTTTGCTGGCACTCTACTCACCGGCAGCCAGCACAATGACGAATTCTACACCGACGAAACCGGTGCTCTGCGCACCCGCACTAACCGCTCTGGCGGTACCCAGGGCGGTATCTCCAACGGTGAGAACATTATTATTCGCGTTGCCTTTAAGCCCACAGCCACCATCCGCAAGGCTCAGAACACCGTTACCAACACTGGTGAACCTACTGTGCTGGCGGCTCGGGGCCGCCACGATCCCTGCGTGCTGCCTCGGGCCGTGCCGATGGTCGAAGCAATGGTAGCCCTAGTGCTGTGCGATCACCTGCTGCGACACCACGGTCAGTGCGAGCTATTTTAGCGATGAAAACGATGAAGATTACCTCCCTAGATCAGGTTCCTGAGCAGTCCGTTTCCCACAACCCAGCGATTAAAAAGCGGGTGCTGCTGCGATCGCACGACCTGCCCTCGCTGACTAATTTCTCCCAAGCCAGCTTTGCTCCAGGCCAGGTTGCCCCCAGCCACAGTCACGCCGACATGGCCGAGGTCTTTTTTGTGGAGTCAGGTCACGGCACCATTACGATTGATGGCCAGCCCCACGCCCTCAACCCCGGCACCTGCGTTGCCGTAGAACCGGGCGAGGACCATGAGGTTGCCAATACCGGTACCGAAGCTCTTGTCCTCACGTACTTTGGTTTTCGCCTATAGGCGGTCTTTGTCCCTTACTCGGCCCTAGCTAATCCCCTAAATCCTTGCCCGCCTCATCACCTCACTCCTTTACTTCTACTTCCCCCGCCTTAAATACTCGCCCAATCACTTCTTCTACGGGCGGATCGCTGACGGTCAAATCCCGCACGTCTAGCTCTCCCAGTAGCTGACTCACCATTTGAGTTAGAGTCTCGCGGCGCACAATCAGGCGAGCGGTACAGCCTTCCAGCGACTTTAATTCGCCGTAGCGGCTGAGGACAGCAGCATCGCAGTGGGTGGCTAGATCTAGGGTTACCTCCCGGTAGGGGGCAAAGCGGTTAAGCAGCCCCTCCAGGCTGCCGTCGTAGATGAGCCGCCCCTGGTAGATCAGCAGCACTCGTCGGCACAGCGCAGTAATGTCAGCCATATAGTGGCTGGTCAGCAGAATGGTGGCCTGGTAGCGATGGTTGTAATCACGCAAAAACTCCCGTACCGCGACCTGAGCATTGACATCTAGCCCTAGGGTGGGTTCGTCGAGAAAGAGAACTTGGGGCCGGTGCAGCAGGGCCGCCATCATTTCAGCCTTCATGCGCTCGCCCAGGGAAAGCTTGCGTACCGGCTGGTTGAGTTTGCCCTGGAGGGCTAGCATCTCGGTCAGCTCATCAACCCGATAGCGAAATTCCTGGTCAGAGAGTCCGTAGATAGCCGCGTTGATGCGCAGTGAGTCGAGGGCAGGCAGATCCCACAGCAGCTGCTGCTTTTGCCCCATAACTAAGGTGATATTCTGCAAAAAATCGGCCCGTCGATGAAAAGGCACCTGATTACCGACCCGCACCGTGCCGTCGGAGGGATGAATCAGCCCGGTCAGCATCTTAAGGGTAGTGGTTTTACCAGCTCCGTTTGGCCCCAGAAAACCGACTATTTCCCCTGGCTCAATCCGAAAGGATATCTTCTGCACCGCTTCTACCGTGCGATACTGGCGACGAAAGAAGTGCCGCAGCGTGCCTCCC
>JBARUP010000026.1:0-7028 GCA_049645805.1 Nodosilinea sp. | reverse complement strand
GGTAGAAGCAGGGCAAACTATTTTTTTTTATGCTGATGTTGGATATTGCAGAAGTGGCAAAACTGAGCTTGCTTCTGTAGGGCTGTCCTCAACGTCTTGACGCTGCCTTTTACGAGCAGCTTTGAGGCAGCGCAATCTGTGTAAATACAACAGTGGAAATAGGAGTTTGCTTATGTGGAGTTTCTTTTTGTCTGGTTTGGCTACGGCGCTGAGCCTGTTGGTCGTTGACCTGATAGTACCTGGGGTCAATATTGATACGCTAACGGCTGCCGCGATCGCTGCTGCTTCTGTGGGCGTCGTCAACGCGTTTGTTAAACCGTTCTTGAAAACGCTGACGCTGCCGATCAACCTGCTTAGCTTTGGTGCTTTCTCTCTGGTCTTAAACGGTCTCTGCCTGTGGCTAGCGTCTCTGGCCGTACCTGGCTTTTACGTTAAGGGCATCCTGGGATTCTTGCTTGGTCCTATCGTGCTGTCTGCGGTCAACTCATTTTTGGGAAATTACCTCGATAAGAAAGCGCCTGCTTTCATGAGAGACGAGAAAGAGCTTAGCCCCAGCACCGCGTCTCAGCTATCTATCAAAGAAAGTGCTGAGCTTAGCACCGACAGCAGTTCTCAGGTATAAGGCTTCTGCCTACTCCTTTGAACTAGCTTTCCCTGGTAGTGCTCCCGAAATTTGAGATTGACAGTGATTTAGATACGTAAAATCTACAAAGCTGATCGCCTTGTTTTCGGGAGCATTGATAGTGTCTTTATGGTGGGTTATCACGCTGCTACATAGGGGGCTGAGAATACTGCACTTCAGACAATTACCAGCACCCTGCTGAATCGATCGCAGCGATCGTTCAGTTCTATTCGGCCCGTGCAGCAAACGCTGCGTCAGGCTAGCTTTAGATTTCTGACTCGCTCAGCCTACAGCCTAGTTGAACCAGTAGAACAATCGGCCACGCTTAGGAGTGAGCGCATTACGGACGGATAGAGCTACGCGCCGAAATCCTCAAAGATTAGTAATCATCACTAGCTCTAGAGCCAGAGCTGGTGATGATTAATTGCATGTGTCACAAAACAAAGGCTCCAGCAAATGAATGCTGGAGCCAATGCTGGCTTCTACAATCTAACGATGTCCTACCGCTTAACAATAATCCATACAGCGTGGATGATACCGGGAATATAACCGAGTAGCGTCAGAAGAATATTGATGAAGAACTGAGTGCCGATTCCTTCTTGTAGAAAAACTCCTAGAGGCGGTAGCAGAATAGCCGCTACAATTCTCAAAATGTCCATACAGTTCTCCTTTATTTAGTCTTCTTCCTTTTAATTAAAGGAGATAGCAGCGTTTGTTCCATCCTTCTTAGGGCAGTAAGCTCATCTATAAGAGGAGAGAGATTGATGCGCGGGAGGAGTGAATACCGCTCCTAAGACAGACGACATATCGACAACAGAATTTAAGACTGTATAACTGGATGCAAGGAATAGCTGTTGAGATTTAGTCAGTGGTTAAGTTTAGTCGTGCTGGTGGCTTGCCTCTATATCTTTTGGCAAATCCACAACGTGCTGCTGCTGGCTTTGGCTGCCGTTACCTTTGTTGTAGTGCTAAACCGTGCCGTTAGGCTGCTGCAAAAGCGAATTCCCGATCGCAGAGTAGCCGTCCTGATTTTGACTAGCCTGCTCTTGGTAGGAGCGAGCGGGCTTGGCATTCTCATTGTGCCCCCCTTTCTAGCTCAGCTACAGGATCTGATCGGGCTTTTCAATTCAATGGTCGATCAGCTTCAGATTTTGGCCATACGGCTGGGCGATGCCATACCCGGCTTTGCTGTGAAAGATCTGCAAGGCTTGGGAGCTATTTTAAACCAGCTTCAGACGCTAAACCTAGAGATCGTGTTTGGGCGTTTCTTTACGTGGTTTTCCAATACCCTGACCGTTGCCCTAAATCTGCTTTTGGTCACGGTACTCATGATTATGATACTGCTGAACCCTAAAGCCTACCGAGGTCTATTTCTCCAGCTATTTCCAGCGTCGCGGCGACGGCAGGCTAGCGATGTTCTAGACAACTGCGAAGATGCGATCGCAGGCTGGTTCATCGGCATCCTCTTCAATATGATCATCGTGGCGACCATGAGCATGGTGGGTCTCTGGATTTTGGGCGTTCCCCTCGCTTTTGCCAATGGTCTGCTAGCCGGGCTGCTGGCGTTCATTCCCAATCTTGGCCCTTTTCTCAGCGTTATTCCGCCCGCTGCGATCGCGCTTTCAGATACCCCGTGGAAGGGGATCGGGGTGGTTATTCTCTATGTCGTCATTCAGCAAGTTGAGGGCAATATTTTGACTCCGCTGGTGATGAAAAGACAGGTATCCCTGCTGCCAGCGGTGACGCTGTTAGCCCAGGTCGTCTTTGCGGTTATCTTCGGTTTCTTGGGCCTGCTGCTGGCTTTACCTCTGACGCTGATTATTCAGCAGTGGCTAGACGAGTTTTGGGTTAAAGGGTTTTTAGACCAGCATTAGCAGGCGCTGCTCAGGAACTGGAATTTTTAGGCTTGTAGTAGTCTAGGCCCTTTGCTGGCGCAGCTAAACGTTCCCTATCGATGTCTTGCAGTTTGCTGATAGATTAGCGAAGTCACCCCCCTCGGTCCGCAGTCAAGACGTCAGGTCTACTCCACTGTTGGACTGAGGGTTGGTACTGTTCTCAACAAGTTTTTGGCATGCTGCTGGTCGATCTGTACTGCCGTTTGCCCTATCGCCACAGACGTCTTTGGCAGGGGCTGGCCTTTATCCTGTCGGTAGCTCTCGCGCTGGGCGTAGCCATTCATGCCGCCAGCGTGTCTAACTACAAACTGGCCCAGGCCCAGCCCTTTAACCAGGTGGTCAACTACCCGGTGCAGCCTCTGCCCACCGCACCCAACCTGCGCCCCAACGGCGGCTGGAGCGGTCGGCTAATCTTGCCTAGTGAGGCAGACTACGCTGCCGATCCTGGCGACTGGGCCTGGTTTCAAGTCTGGCACGGTACCCCTGAGCTGGTGGATCAAATCATCAAGCTGACCTGGAAACCCACCGAACTCAACGACACTTATATCGAGACCGTCACCAAAGATATTAGCTTTAGCCAGCAGGCCGAGAATTTTTTGGCCAACGGCAGCCTGGTACCAGTGCGGCTGAACGGGCGATCGCAGGTTGGCCCGCTGCAATCTTTGGCCGGAGCGCGGCCCAATGACGATGTCACCGTGCGCCTGGTAGATGGAGAGCTAACCAACCAAAACGGTCGGCCCGTGCTGCTGACCGGCCTAGAGCCGATTCAAATTACCGGACGCGAGTACGGCCTGGTCACACTGCTGGGGCTAGATGCCACTGTCACTGCACCCCTGCCAGCGGCCTGCCCCGGGCCAGAGCCCTGCCCCAGCGAGTTTTTTCGGGTGCAGTTCTACAACGCTGACAGCCAGGACTTTAGCGGCCCTACGGGCACCGTGCGCATTCCTCAGCAGCCGATGCTGAAT
Organism: Nodosilinea sp.; assembly: GCA_049645805.1. Lineage (GTDB taxonomy): Bacteria > Cyanobacteriota > Cyanobacteriia > Phormidesmidales > Phormidesmidaceae > Nodosilinea. Next base: position 3,546 of record JBARUP010000026.1, on the reverse strand, counting down.
GGGGACCGCTTTTTCTCGAACCTGCGCGACCTGGAAACTTCGCCAGCTGGGGAGGCCGGGTGGTACATCTACGGCGCTCGCGATGCCGAGGGCATGTTTACCGTCCAGTCGCTTAAGCCCCGCAGCCTGGTACAGCTTCAGCCTGATCAGATAGTAATTGGCCCAGACCCAGGACTTGAGTACATTGACCGCCAAAACTGGCGCGATACCCCCCAGCGAAAGGGCACGCTCCAGCGGGTGCTGGTCAGCCCCAACGGCGGCAGTCCCGACGCCGCCCGCGCCCGCTGGCAAGAGGGGGACTACGCCCTAGTAATCCATGTGTTTGGCGGCATCGGCGGCGAGAACAGCGAGTTTATTCCCGCTGGTACCGTTACTGGCCACTTTGCCTATGGTCTATCTCGAGTGGTACGCGAACCCATTGCTAACGAGCTTCAGTTCGACACTCAGTATCAGCAGATCTATGCCCACAACTCGGGCGGCGTGCTCTCTGGCACCCAGGACTGGAGCAGCTACATGGGCGACTTGCAGCGGGGCTGGCTGGGCATTCGCCCGGTGTCGGACGTGGTGGTTAAGCTCGACTCGTTTATTACCCCTTTTCAGTTTGGTGAAACCAATGTTTCACTGTTTCGCGAGCTGCTGATCCAAACCCAGGTGCTGGCGGCGCGCTATCGCACGGGAGATGGGACCGGGGTGGCAGGAGTCACCCCCGCCACCTCCTGCGTGCAGGATTCTAACCAGGCGCTGTTTATCGCTATTCAGCAGGTGAAGCGGCAGATCGCAACCCATCCCGATGTCGTTGAGTGGGTGCAGCAAAACCCCAACAGCTCTGAGACCCGTCGCGCCCGAGAGTTTGTAGCCTTGGCTGAAGATCTAGAAGCCCTGCTCACCCCCTACGGCATTATCCGTCCCGACTGGGAAAACAATGCCGAGTCGCTGGAGGGAATTGCGCCGCGCGGAGACTTTATGAACAACAAGGGGCTGTTCAGCGGGGTACTGAGCTGGCAGACCATGATGCCCCGCTGGGGTCACGACGCGGTGGCGCGGGTATTTTTGCGCCACGGGGCGCAGCTGTGGTTTTTGCGCACCAACATCGTGGGCGGCAACGACCCCCGCGTAGAGCCGGTGCCACCCACCACGCTGTTTGGCAACATTCCGGTTTTGGGGCGGGTGGTGCAGCGCTTTGCCGATGCCTTTGCCACGCCAGTGACCTGGGCAGGGGTATTGTTTACCCTGGTTGCCCTGGCGCTGTATGGCGCTTTAGCAATACCCTTTGGGCTCAAGAGCCGGTTTCTGGTGCAGCAGAGTGCTGTTGACAACCCGGTGCGCTTTGTTCTCCACACTCTCAGGCTGCTGTTTGTGCCCGCCCTGCTGGAGGAGATTGTTTTTCGGGTTATGCTACTGCCCCACCCTGTCGAAGGCATTGCGGTCTGGCGCTGGCTGCTGTGGGCGATCGCAAGTCTGGTTCTCTTTGTGCTCTACCACCGGGCGCTGGGCAAGACCACCTATAGAGCCGCTAATGATACGCTCAGCGATCGCCGCTTTCTTATCCTCACCGCCGGGCTCGGTCTGTTTCTGACTGGGCTATACTGGCTCACCGGCTCCCTCTGGCTGTGCACCTTTTTCCACTGGGTGGTCGTCGTCGTATGGATCTACGCCTTGGGCGGCAAAGCCCGCTTGCCTCATACTCTCCGACGCCGAAAAAAGCGGCCTAAAGAGCCTACTCTTGAACACATTGAAGCAGAAGGATAAGCAACTCTAGAGCCGCTGTGCGTTGGCAAAGCCTGTCTGAAAGACATCCAGGGATCGCCCCACCGCCCTCAGCCACTCACCCTCTTCACGTCACCCCTTCGACTTCGCTCAGGGACCGCCCACCCACTCACTCCCCATGTCCGCCGATACCGAAAAGCTCGCCTGTCTCGAAACCCTAGCTAAGTTCGCCAGGCTCAACGGCGAGCCAACGCCGCGCGAGTTTGAGGCCTTCTTGACCGTGCTCAACACCTTTGCGCCGCTGCCTGCGGGGATAACGCCGGAGAGCTTGCTGGCCAACCCTACCGCTATCGACCCCTGGCTGCCCCATATTCAGACCCCCGAGCGGCAGCAGCAGGTCTACCGAGGGGCGTATGAGATTGTGCGATCGAAGGGTATCGACCCCCAGGAAGCAGCGCTGCTGCACCAGCTGCGATCGGTCTTTGGAATGTCTCCTGAGCTAGCCGCAGCCCTGAACCGGCAGCCCCTGCGAGCCAACCTATCGAGGAGCGTAGTCAACTCGGCTCTAGCCGGTATGGCGGCGCTGATTGGTCGCGAAGGTGAGGTGCGCCGCCTGATCTTCGACTATGCCCTAGGAACCGCCGTTGTGGGCCTAGTGCCGCTGCGGGGAGGGTGGATATTCGAACTCAAGCTGCTGCTGGTGCTAGGCCTGATTCTTAAGATGATTTGGGATATCCGCCGTCTGTGGGGGCGGCCAGGGGGGCAAGATCTGCTAGCCGTCGTGGGCAACCTGGTTGGCTTTTTTGCCGCTGTATTCGGGGGGTTCTTGGCCTGGGCTACTTTGATTGGGCTAGGCGTAGTGATGCCCTACGTAGGTGCCTTGGCCCAGGCCGCCGGGTTTGCTACTGCTACCTGGATTGCAGGCCAGTCGACTCATCAGTTCTACATCAGTCAAAAACGCCCTGACCCTGCGGCGCTTAAGCGCGCTTTTCCTAACCTGATTGGACCAGACTCGGAGTTAAGCTAATGGATCAGTTCAAGCGTCGCCAGTTTTTGCTGGGGGGGGTAGCCGCCGGTACCGCTGCCACCCTGGGTACCGAATACATCCGGCGCGATCGCGCTGAAGCCCGGCAGGCGGCAATCGATGCCTACGCCGCCGAGTTCTACGACCCCGACGACATCATTCAGGCGGCGGTGACCGGCGATACCCGCATGGTAGAAGAGTTTCAGGCCATTCAGGCCGCTTCGGTGTTTCCGCCGCCGCCGATTGGCTACAGCCGAGAGACCTCTAAGCGGCTGATTTTGCTCAGTCGCCTGGCGACCCAGCAGTACATCACCGGACGCAACGACCCCAGCTACGACGGCAACCTCCAGCGGCTGCTGGACTACGACGCCAGCCTGGACCAATACCGCCTAGTCGCCAACTTTAGAGGCAAAGAGCGCCAGGTCAACGACGAGCTGGAGCTACAGGTGCCCCAGGCGGTGATCGACGACCCTGCCTTAATGAATGACCCCACGACCCTAGAAGAGAACCTGGCCCAAACTGAAGACGCTATTCGCACCGGGGTTACGGCAGCGGTCAAGGTGGGGCGCAAAATCGAGGTGTTCTACGGCTTTTTGCTAGAGTCTGACAACGACAGCATTTTGGTATTTCGGGGTACCCAGCGCACCGCCGAGTGGGTAGGCAACATCTATGCGGTGCAGCAACCCTACCTCGACCCCGACACTGGCGAAACCCTAGGCAACATTCACAGCGGCTTTCGCCGCATTGCCGACAGCATTATCAACCCCCTAGCGGTGGATGCCGTCCGTCAAATTAACCCCAACAAGCCCTGCTAC